>CP020815.1:837500-1037500 GCA_002243705.1 Anoxybacillus flavithermus | reverse complement strand
AAATAATACTACATATACACTTAATACTATTGAAGCGATTCCATAAACGATATACGTATATGTAATTAAAGAGAGTTGCTTCCGCAAATGTTGACCAACTAGCCAATAACCTGTTACCATAGCACATGCAATTAATGCAAGCAGATCGCCGTAAAGCGCTTCACCGCTTACCCGAAGATCCCCCCATCCGATGATTACACTACCTGAAATGGCGAGTATCGCACTAACCCATTCGTTCATCGCTATCTTTTCCTTAAAAAAGAGAACGCCACCAACAAAAGCAAATAACGGCTGCAATGTAACTAAAACAACTGAGCTTGCGACAGATGTATAACGAAGCGATTCAAACCAAAGGATAAAATGAAATGCAAGCAACGTTCCAGATAATAATGCAAATCCCCAATCTGTTTTATTCATCTCTTTCGTTTCTCTTGTATGTTTGGTCAGGAACAACGGGGTCATGAAAACAACCGCAAAAAAAAGACGATAAAATGCTATAACAGCTGATGGAGCATCTGTAAATTTTACAAAAATAGCTGAGGTAGAGATTGAAAACGCTCCGATAAGTAATGCAACGTATGCCTTCATGCTCTTCATCCTTTCGAATATACTTATGAAAAGGGGGAATGTCTTATGGACGCTCACGTGCTTATGAAACTCGGAATTTCCGCTGTCCTCGGACTTATTATTGGCTTAGAACGAGAACTAAAAAGAAAACCCGTTGGCCTTAAAACATGTCTTGTCATTTCGATTGTAAGTTGTTTACTAACTATCGTTTCGATTGAATCGGCATACACGTTTCCAAAAGCCGCTCATATTAACATGGATCCGCTGCGTCTCGCTGCTCAAATCGTATCAGGTATTGGTTTTCTTGGGGCCGGCGTTATTCTCCGGCGTGGAAATGATAGCATTTCCGGTTTGACAACCGCTGCGCTTATTTGGGGAGCAGCTGGTGTCGGTGTTGCTGTTGGAGCAAACTTTTATATTGAAGCTATTCTCGGTGTTATCTTTCTTATCGCTAGCGTTGAGCTCATCCCGCTTGTAACAACCGTCTTCGGACCAAAACAACTGAGAGAAAAAGAACTTTCTGTCAAACTGATTGTATTAGATGCAACAAAAATTTCAGAAGTAATCGACGCTATTAAACAAAAAAATATTCGCATCAAAACTGTGCGCATTAAAGATTTAGACAACGGAAATCACTTTGTTGAGTTAAAGGTATCCGTTGATCAAAAGCGGGCAACGACAGATGTATACGAATTTATTCATCAAATTCCTTCTATTCGGGGCGTCGATGTTGAGAATATTTAACTTGAAAATGATTATCATTTAGATTAGTATATATGATGATACTTACACTTAAAATACATTAGGTGGCGAACTACATGTCCTTTATTTTCAAAAACATGGAGCTTTGCTTTCTTATGCGTCAACTCTCAATGAAAGACGAGTTCACTTTTCTTCATTCATATCGCGTTACAAAAATCGCTTTATCTTTCGCGTCATTTTTAAAGTTGACAGATCAACAAAAACGTGAGCTTCAATTCGGAGCACTTATTCACGATATTGGCAAATTATATGTTCCTGCTCACATTTTAACGAAAAAAGGGAAACTATCGAAAGAAGAATTTGATGAAATGAAAAAACATCCTTTGTTCGGCATACGGGTACTACAAGATTACCATGTTTCAACTGAAATTTCTCACATCGTCTTATATCACCACGAACGCTGGGATGGGAAGGGGTATCCAAACAAACAAAGCGGAGAAAATATTCCCTTTCTCGCTCGGCTCGTGTCTTTAGCCGATTCACTCGAAGCGATGACCGGCATTCGCCCGTATCGCACATCACTCACATGGGAAGAAGCTTATGAAGAGATAAAAAAAGGGGGCAAGCACACAATTCGACCCACGATTAACCACTTCTTTTTTGTTATGAATGGAAAATCACGTGATTCCTATTGAACGAAATACAGAAACAGTCATGCAAACGATCACCTCTTTGTTACTCACATGAGATTTTTGTTCCTTTTTCTTCAAGCGCTTTTAATTTTTCTTTCTGATCTGGAATGTGAGCTAAAATATCTTTGATTAACGAATACATTTCATGTTCTTTGTTCACGGAATAAAAGATCCATTGGGCTTTTCTCGTTTCTTTCACTAAACCTGTATCTTTTAACTTCCGAAGATGCTGGCTTATGGCAGGCTGACTCATCTGAAAAATTTCAACCAATTCACACACGCAACAATCTTGATTATTTACTAGTCCCATGATTGTTAGTCTTGTTTTGTCTCCCAATAGTTTTAAAAATCGAAACGGTGTTATAGAATAATGACTTGTCTTTTTAGAAAAACGAAGGGGCTGCCCAAAAAACCACAGGGTCAGACCCCGCAACACAATATATAGGACATCACGTTGAATAAATGAACGATATATTGTGAAGCTCGCGTCAGGTCAGACCCTTATGAGACAGTCTCTCTTTAATATTAACTGTTATTTTGTTTCCGCTTCTTCTTGTACGGTAAGCAAAGGAGTTTTTACACGCTTCGTGATTTCAACCAATTGGACATGGCGACCTTCCATTTTTAATACCTTAAATTCATAATCACCGTAGGAGAGAATCTCACCTTGTTGAATATCAAATTTCTCCGTTAAAATCCAACCGCCAATCGTATCGACATCGGTATCATCGATATCCGTTCCAAGTAAATCGTTTACCTCTTCAATCAACACTTTTCCATCAACAATGGTAGTATGCTCGTTCACTTTGCGAATCATCGGAACTTCATCAATATCAAACTCATCTTGAATTTCACCGACGATTTCCTCCAATATATCTTCAACCGTCACAAGTCCAGCTGTTCCGCCATATTCGTCAACTAAAATCGCCATATGGACTCGTTCTCGCTGCATTTTTACGAACAAGTCATGAATAGGGATCGATTCAATTACTTGTATGATAGGACGAATATAATCATCTAACTTCTTTTCAATCGCTTGTGGATTTCGAATACAATCCGTTAATATTTCCTTTATGTTCACCATCCCAACGATATGGTCTTTATCGCCGTCTATAACAGGATAGCGTGTATATTTTTCTTTCTTCATAATTTCCAAACTGTCCGCGATTGAATCGTTTTTATCTAATGCGACAATTTCTGTGCGCGGCACCATAATTTCTTTGGCAATCCGATTGTCAAACTCAAAAATATTGTTTACGTATTTATACTCCGACGGATTAATTTCTCCGCTCTTATAACTTTCAGATAAAATAAGCCGCAACTCTTCCTCAGAATGGGCGACTTCGTGTTCAGATGCCGGTCTTAGTCCAAATAATCCGATGATGACACGTGCTGATCCGTTCAATACCCAAATAAACGGATACATGATTTTGTAGAAAAGGATTAAAGGTCTTGAACATAACAACGTAATGGTTTCCGCTTTTTGAATCGCCAATGTTTTAGGCGCTAATTCACCGACAACTACGTGCAAATAGGTAATCACCACAAACGCAATCGCAAAAGAAAGGAGAGATGCTACAGACTCATTCAAATTCATTTGCTCAAATACAGGACGAAGCAAATGTTCCACCGTTGGTTCCCCAAGCCAACCAAGCCCTAGTGCAGTGATGGTGATACCAAGCTGGCAAGCTGATAAATATTCATCTAAATTGCTGGTGACTCTTTTTGCAGCCATGGCACTTCGGTTTCCTTCGGCCACGAGCTGATCAATCCGTGTACGGCGCACTTTGACAATGGCAAATTCTGATGCAACAAAAAACGCCGTCAAGGCAATTAAAATGCCAACCATCAGTAAATTAACTATCTCCAATTAAGCTCTCTAACTGCATGCAAACAGCTAGAGAATCCACCTCCTGTTAATTGTATAATATGTTTTTCTTGTTCTTCACTATTTCCTTGAAAGAAAATCATATATAAAAGGATTTCCACCAAGCAATATCCCTAATGAATGTAGCAATGCGTAACCTTGCTGGGTCAATGGTTTTGTCATCATCTTGATCTGTTGTTCATTCAATTGTTTGAGCAACGGCTTTAATTCCAGCACTTCTTCTTGAATATGCTGCATTTGTTCTTGAAGATGCTCAATTTTATCGATAATTTCATTCATCGGAGCAGGCTGTTTTTTCATAAGCTGCAGGCGCTCTCTTATTTCCTCGAGAGTTAAATGCTGTTTCTTTAATGCATGGATTAACTGTAAATGCTCAATACTCTCTTCAGGATAATAGCGATAATTGGTCTCAGAACGAACGGGCTCAAGCAACCCTAACTGCGTATAATAATCAATGGTTCGTTTGGAAACACCAGCTAATTCTGCAAGTTCACCAATTTTAAGCAACTTCCCAACGAACTCACTCCCCATCTATTATTATTCGGTATGTTTAATGAAATTATATAGCAAAAAAAAATATACAGTCAAACGTTATAGTGTTAATTTTTTTATTACAAATCTGTTCCTAGGTACCGTCAAGAATTTTGTGTAATGTAAAATAGATAGGGTATCTCTGAAATAGATTTAGAATAGAGGGGAGACTGGTTTCCTCCACACAAGAGACTGAATATTCAGTCTCTTGTGTAGGAAGGGAGAATCCCCTTATCTCATTTATTTACATTAGGTTAATTGTAACATTCTTCAAACATTCGTTGAAGGGCTTCATGCGCTTCGGAAAATCCTCGTAACTTTCGTCCTGCCCATTTCTCATTAAAATCTTGAATGGTCAAATACACGACTTTTTCAGCTGCTTCTAAACTACTCAAACTGTTCATCGGCTTGAGACGTTTCCGAATCTCCTTGATCGTTCGTTCAATGGCATTGGTCGTGTAAATCACACTTCGAATACTGCTTGGATCATCCATAAATGTAAGGAGAACATCCAACTCATTGGCCCAAGATTGAACTTCTCTCGGATACTTGCTTGACCATTTCGACTCAAACTGTTGAAACATCTGGAACGCCATCTCCTTATTCGGTGCACGATCAATCAGTTTGAGATCCTCTGCCACTTCAAATTGATCTTTTTCCGAGCACGATGTAAGGTATTACGTACTTTGTGAACGACACAACGCTGCACATCGGCTTTCGGATAAACCGAGCCAAAAGCTTCCTCCAACCCCGGTAGTCCATCGAATACGCCCAGAAGCACTTCCTTGACGCCTCTTTTGTAGAGCTGTTGGAGAATCTCCCGCCATCCATAGGCGCTTTCTTGTCCTCCCACGAAGAAATCCAGAATTTCGCGATATCCTTCTTCATTCACTCCTAACACCACATAAATAACTTCTTTCTCTACCGTATCCCGGCGAAGTTTCACGTACAAGCCGTCCAAATATAAGACAGAATAACGTTTGGATAGTGGACGATGGTGCCATTTCTCGATGTCTTCTTTCACGACATCGGTAATCCGGCTGATCGTCGCTGGAGAATAAGCATTTCCTAGAATTCGTTCAATAAACTTGCCAATTTCCTGTGTACTCATGCCACTTTGATACATCCTGATGATGGCTTCCTCCAGCCAGCCGGTGTGGCGTTGATAAGGGGCAAACAACTGCGTTTGAAATTCTCCGTTTCGGTCTCTTGGCACCAAAAGCCCTTCAATTCGGCCATATTGTGTATCTAGATTTCGTTGATAGTAGCCGTTTCTCATATTGGATGTGTCCGCCTGTTCGATTTCGAGGAAATGTTTGATTTCTTCCCGCATAATCAGCTCTAATTTTTCCTTCACAAACTGACGAATGACACTTTCCAGTTGATTTGCCCAGTCTACATTCGGTATACTTTTAGACATAGGTAGGGTTCTCCTTTCTCTAAGATTTTTGGTCCAATCAGAGAATACCCTACCTTTTTTCTTTTGTTCCAGCAAAATGCTTTACACAAAATTTTATACATCATCTTTTAAATACATGTAAAAATTTTATAATAAAGTAAAAAGTAGCGTTGAAAAAGAATTAGCGTTTTTTATTTTATTACTTATCGCCATAAATTTTCTCGTGTTATGATATATTATGTAAATATGATTAAATCTACTAAAGATTATTGGTTTTTAACATTTATTCCAATATTTTTTATAAAATCGAACATGTTGCAAAACGCATAATTGATGCATAAATGTACACAAAAAAATCCACCACCTTAGAAATCATATACAGTGACCAAACTTATACAACTCCAAGGGGTGGGCATGATTACGATTTTCAATCTCGTAAAGGAACATGCGTGGATCGGTGAGATCGATCCTCTATTAGAAGCGTTATTTTCATACATCGACCGACTTTCGTTTTTGGACACACCGTATGTGACAGGAAGACCACCGATATCGAAAAAATCTCCGCTCCAATGTTTCTTTTTGAAGACCTATTTTGCTATCGATTCCTTATGGGAGTTGGTCCGCCTCCTCCGTCGGTTCGGCTACTTTCGGCGGATTTGTGGGCTTTCAGAGGTTCCCCATGTGTCGATGTTTTCAAGAGCGAGCCACTGGTTTCAGGAACAAGGATTTTCGAAATTTCACACCCAACTGTTGATCGATTTAGGAGTTCAACAACCTTCCATTGTCCTGATTGACAGCACCGCGTTGAGAAGGAGTCTGTATGATTCTCAGGCAAAATGGGGATGTCCACTCGGTATCGTTCGTTTAAGGGTTATAAACTCCATCTAGGCACAACAACGGAAGGGATCATTTTATCCCATGTTTTCATGACGGCGAACCGACATGACGCGGCTGTAGCGCCCGATGTCTTTTCTTCCTTGCAGGGATGGCGCATCGAATTGGCATTGGGGGATGCAGCTTATGACAGTGAAAACGTTCGAAAAATAGCCGAAGACATGGGCATCTTTTTCGTGTCCCCGGTGAATCCTCGAAACCAAAAAAGCGAGCGAAAAGATGCGTATGGTCGCGTGGTTCCGGATTTCTTCAAAACAGGGTTCGGGAAGTGGTTGTTGAGTCTGCGCGCGAACATCCAACGAGTATTGAATTAGCTCAAAATCAATGGATTAGAGCAGCCGCGTTAGCATGGATTTCGTCGCTATCAGCTGCATGTTCCATTATGCACAACTTCAAGTTTTTACTCTAGTTTTACAACACCATCTTTTTATACAATGCGCCTCACTGTTTAACTGAAAGGACTTTTCCTAACAGAAAACTAGAAAATACAACGAGAAATAAAGAAACCGGTATAATGATATAAAGCTGTTTAGCGGTGATCACTACTAATAGCCCCAAGACAATGAGTGCAAGCAGCGTAACGAGAATCGGGACAGGGATCATGTCTTCTCTGAATACTAAATTTTTCATCGCTTTTCTCTCCTTTTCTTAAAGACTCTATGGCTAAACAGTGAATTACTGAAATTTGTATTATGTAACGATGAGCAATGCACCGCCGACTGCAGCTCCAGCGCCGACGATAACCCCTGCTGTCATGCACCTGCCGTAATCCAGATTGAAGTACCAATGGCAATGGCAGCACTTGTCGTTAACATTCTATCGTCTCATTTCTATAATTTTGGTTCATCACCATAACTTAGGGTTGCTTTATAAAATCGAATAATTTTACAGTAATAGCTATGAAAAAAGTGAAAACTTACGTATCGTAATTGTTGACTAGACAAATCACGAGAGGAGTTTTCACTTTGTTCCCTAAGTTTATCAAATCTATGTTGCCGTTGCCATCTTTTTTTACGATTTGAGTCAGTCAAGACTTTGTGGAGAACATTTTTTCGGTTCACTACGGGTGTTGTCAATCACTAGTTAGCGAACCATTTTCAGGAATTGATATCGTAAGCGCTTTCGGACTCTCATCCCTCATCTTGAAGTGATGATATTGTATTCCATTTTTTTACACCCAACCAAAATCCCGAAGCGCCGACAACGCTTGATGGATCGGCGTCCCGGATGACCGCTGCAGACACGGTAGATTCTGACGCACCACATCTGCCCATAACCGTCCGGCCTTCCGTTTGGCCTGTTCGATCCGCTTGGATTTTGTTGAGGCCGAGACGGCCGACTGGGGCTCTTGCTCCTCCCACCGTCCCTTTCTCCACCCGATCCCGTCGATTCGGGCTGCCATCGCCCTCAGAAACGCCCGAAGCACTTGGTCTTTCCAGCTGCGGCGGGATTTCACCCGATGCGCAAATCGGCTCATCACGCTCTCGGCGTGGCCCATCGGACGCATGCCGGTCGTCTCCACCCCTTGCTCCGACAGCCACTCCCGATAGTCCCGGATGCATCCCGGCATCGACTCGATCCGGCGGATCATGGCAGCCATCTGCTTCTCTTTCGCTTCGTCCTCCAACGTGCCGACCGCGCTGTTCAGCTCCACCAGAAGCCCCTCTTCGTCTTGTTTCGCCAGCTTCTTCCGCACCTCCCGCCAACGCGGATGGCCGGACAGACACTGACGCAGCTCCCGCGCCACATGAAATCGATCCAGCTGAAAGCACGCCCGCTTCCCAAAATACTCCCGGCAGGCCGTGATCCACGACGCCGCGTCGCCGTTGATGATCAAAAGGTCCCGGCACGGATCATAGGCATATTCGTTCATCAGCCACTCTTCAAACCGTTCCCACACGTCTCCCGCCCCTTCATGGAGGTAGTGGCGCCGGTTCACGAGCTCGAGCTGCGAACCGTTTCGTTTCCATCCCTCGTGAACCGCCAGGATTTTCTCTTCTTTCGCCCGTTTCCCTTTCCCCTGGCGGGAAATGAACAGCCCATCCGCCTCCACAAACAGCACTCGGCCGTGCCGTTGGGAAACAGGGTGGTGCAGCGAGACAGGGGCCTCCAGCACCAGTTGGCGAATCGCCTCGTGGCTTAGGACCGCATACCCCACGATCGACTCCAACGTACGGGCTGCTTTGCGGTAGGAAGAGCACTTTACAGCCAACTCGACCGCCGTTTCCTCGAGGCAAGGGCTGATCGACTGCGCTCCATCAAAGCCCAGTTCGGCATCCAGCAAGAAGGTATACGCCCCCGCCTGCCGATCATAGTAGTAGTTCCGTCGAAACGTCACTTCTCCAAACAGCGTTTGGATCGTGGTCGGCCGTTTGTCTTTCAGCTGATACCGGCGCTTGTCCCGCGCTTCCGCCAGTTGTTGATCAATCTCCTCCAAAAGGGCCGCCAACAAGACAGCGAACACCTTTTGAAGAGTTCTGACGAATTGTTCCTCCAGCTCTTTTAATAAAGGCCATTCTGTGGTAAGATGTTTCATGGACTCTCTCCCTCCTGTTTTATGGATGTTGGTCATCACCATCATAGCAGGGAGAGAGTCCTTTTTGCATGACATTTGCTTTTTTCTACCGCGCTTCGCTTGGTGGCCCCGACGAGGGTCACGAACAAAAGTTCGCAACCCTCGTCGGGGAATCATTCCTGAATGTCACCCACAAATATTTTACTCACACTTACGATTTCTATGCCTACCGATGAGGAACCTACTGTTTTTCCTATCCAACCACCACCGCAATGTATTTTATGTCCACTTTGTCAAGGAAAAACATCCCGTCATGATAAAAGACGGCGTCGATTTCGTCACGGCTACGCTTGGCATATTGGCACGCTTTGGATTGAACTCGAAGTGCCTCGTCAGCGTTGTACTTCCTGCGACTACACGTTTACGTTTGACTATGGCTTAGGAATTATCCGTTCTTCAACGGCTTCTTTTCGTCGTGAAATCGTACAACGCTGTCATGGACGAGTTTTGACGGATGTTGCACGTGGATATCACTTGCCTTATACGACCGTTGAAAGATGGTTTTATCGGTATGTACCGGAACAACTTCCGGATCAAACAGCGACACGTGTTTGTGTGGATGAGTTTGCCCTTCGCAAAGGGCATCATTATGCGACAAGCGTGTTAAATACGGATACCGGCCACGTTTTAGCCGTCGTTCCACATCGTGATCGTGATCAAGATGCGATGGAAACAGCTCTTTCTTTGGCCAATGGCAATGTAAAAGCCGTGGTTAGTGACTTGGCACCTGCCATCGCCAAAGCCGTGGGAGCGGTATTTCCAGACGCGATTCATGTGTTGGACCGTTTTCATATTATCCAATTTTTCACCGATGCTTTAAAAATACGTAGACGGTATTTAGGGGAAGAGAAAAAACATCATCCCTTCCGGTTGATCGACCGGTGTTTGTCTTCTAAACCTACCCGTTTAACAGAAGAAGAACGTCAGTTTGTCGCTCAATGGTTAACAGAAGATGAGCACACGCGCCATCTTTATCAAGCCTTACAACACATTCGTTATGTGTTTCAATCAACGACCGTGAAACAGGTTAAAAGACGATTTTCTGACTGGATCAAACGTTATCAATCCCATGTTTTTGGCGCTGTATCGAAAATAGCCAAACGCTTTGTTCTACGTGAAAAAGCGATGATTGACACGATTCTATCACCGTTATCGAACGGCCTGATGGAGGGAGTGAATAATAAAATCAAACTGATCAAACGACGTGGCCCATTTCTTTCTGTGCATTCGATTAGAAACCGAGCGTTAATTTGGTCATCCCTGACTTTCGGTGATGAACAAATAAATTTACATAAAAGTAAAATTTCACTTTACATTTTGCAAAGTTTGTTTTACATTATAAATACAGATATTTGGTAAGGAGGGGTATTTTTGAAGTTAGAGAATGTAACAAAAAAGTACAAAGAAAAACTGGCTTTAAAAAACATTAACCTAACTTTGGAAAGAGGTTCTATTGTTGGTCTAGTGGGAAAAAATGGCGCAGGCAAAACGACTTTAATGAAGATCATTTGTGGGAATATTGTTCACTACGAAGGGACAATTGAAACTCCTAATGACTCCGTAATTGGTTATTTAATAGAACATCCTAAATCCTATCCTAACGCTACAGGTATGTATAATTTAATATACTTTTCGGAAATTTTTATGAAAAAGGTAGACAAAGAATATATTGATTTTATTATACAATCGCTCAAAATGAATGATTATATTAACAAAAAGGTTAAAACATATTCGCTTGGTATGAAGCAAAGACTCGGAATAGCAATATCGTTATTAAAAAAGCCTCAATATTTAATACTCGACGAACCAACGAATGGGATGGATCCCGAAGGGGCACTAGATGTTTTAAATATTGTAAAAAGTTTGGGACAACAATATAATATGGGAATTTTAATCTCCAGTCATAAATTGGAAGATATAGAAATGGTTAGCGATACGATTGTTTATATTGAAGATGGTCTTATTAAAAATATTACAGATAAAGAGCAAATAATCCAATCCGGAGTAATTATAATATCTCTTTCTAAGGATGAAGTCGATTATGCGCATTCTTTAATTAAGGATGACGTAAAGATTGTATCTGTTAATGAACAGCATATAACAATTGAATACATCGAAGATTATTCATTTATTATAAAAAAGCTAGCGCAACATAATATTTTTCCAAGGAATATTGAGAAAAAATTATATTCTTTAAAAGATTATTATTTTAATTTGTCTAAAAAAGGGAGGGCATAATAAGTACAATGATAACTTCAAAATTAGTTTGGTTTGACATTAAAAAGCTTCATGTTAGTTGGTTTACCTATTTGTCTTTGCTTTTATCAGTCGTTCCAGCATATGGGATTGCGTATGCTATTAAAAATTTGAACGGCCCTTTTAATATATATCATATTACGTCCTTTTACGCTTTATTAGGTAGTATTTTATGTGTAATCCTTTCCATGCGATTATTTACGGATGATATACATAATGAAATTCTTACTTTACTGTTTAACAAAAAAGAGAATCGAAAAAAATATCTTTTTGCTAAGTTTATAGGGGCCATTTATGTTGGTTTTCTTTTTGGTATTACTTGTACTTTGGTAATTATTAGTTCTGAACAATACTTAAAAATTAACGCGGACAATTTATATCTTAAAAGTATAATTAACTACATCCTCTTTACAAGTTTTTATGTATTACTTTTCTTCTATTTTAGTACATTTTATAGAAAAGTAACGGTTTTATTTGTAATAGCTGTGCTTTCTATATCTTTTTTACCAAATTTAATAATGACTGCTATTGATAGTAAAATGTTCCCTGATATAGTAGTCAACATTATTGAGTATACACCGCTATATTTTCTACCTATAAAAATAGGATCTCATAATTTTAGCAGTATGGAATATATTATAACTTTGCTTTCCATTGTATTTCTGTTTTTTATTTCTACATATTCAATACTAAGACAAGATTATTAAAAATCCGCGATAACAGATAATTTATTGAAGTGTAAAAAATAATTCAAAAACAGTATGCAACGATTTTCCTTCTGTATCTATATTGCAATCTATATAAGTTGAATTAAAGATTTACAACTGAACACACAAACGATCGATCGTTTGTTCTGGTTTCTGGTTGATTCGCTGAATAAAGGCTTGGACATTCTTTCTAATTTCTTGCACACCCGAATAGAACACGTTGTAAATCACGTCTGATTTCAGCCATTTCCATAGCCCTTCAATCAAGTTCAATTGCGGACTGTATGGTGGCAAAAAGACGAGCTCTAACCGATCTTCGTGTTCTTTTAAAAATGGCTGAATGAGTTTGGCATGGTGAATTCGAGCGTTATCTAAAATCATCACTATTTT
This sequence comes from Anoxybacillus flavithermus, assembly GCA_002243705.1. Classification (GTDB taxonomy): domain Bacteria; phylum Bacillota; class Bacilli; order Bacillales; family Anoxybacillaceae; genus Anoxybacillus; species Anoxybacillus flavithermus. The sequence goes on along the minus strand of CP020815.1, from coordinate 1,024,899 downwards.
GCCTGTGGGATAGCGTTCTAACACAAGTTGAAGAAATCGAAGAAATGTTTCCGCGTCATAGCGTTCTTCTTCGATGCAAAACACTTCCCCTGTTTCGTAGTTCAACGTGCCAATCAGCTTCAGCCCTTGATGTTTTCCAAACGTCGGAATGATTCGTTGTTTTCCTTTGACAAACCATGTTTTTTGAATCGCTTGGTAATCACGAATCATCGACTCATCTCGAAAGAGGACATGGGCGATGTTCCCATCTACCAGTTTTTTTTTACTTCAGGGAAGGTGATTTCGACGAATTCTTTTTGTTTCTCTTCATCGGCATTGGCTAGTGTATAGGTCGGTTTCGTATAGCTTAGCCCTAACCGATGCAGAATGTCACTTGTTCCGCGAAGCGTGTATGTTGGCCCCCACTTTTGTTGAATGAGTTCAGCGATTATCGCAAGCGTCCAGTTATATTTCGCTCCGAATCCAACATCTACGGGGAGCTGATGTTCAATGATCCAAGTCAGCTCTTTTTCTTGTTCAGGGGTCAATCGACGTGGAGCACTGGGTGAATATTTCATCTCTAGTCCGTCAAGAACTCGCTGGGTGTAGGCATGGATATAGTTATAAACGGTTTTTTTGGATCGACCGGTAATCGTTGCGATTTCTTCTTTTGCGTACCCCTGCAAATGAAGATAAATCGCTTGGTAGCGTTCATATGCTCGTTTACTTTTTGCTTCTTTCATGGCAGTGGACAACTTTTCGATCTCGTCTTTGTGATTTGGCATCATAGTTTTCTCTCCGTTCCCCTATTTTCTTTTTTTATTATTCACCGTGGAACGGGAGAAAACCTTTATTTCAATTTATATATAGAAAACATTTTAGCTAAGTATTCCCCTGTTACTCCAGTATTAATTGAGCGTTGACGTTTAACTAGTAAAATATAGTATCGTAAAGTCATAAAGGAAGGGAATGATTAAATGAAAAAAAAATGATGAAATAACTAATAAAGTATATGAATATCGTGTTTTGAATAAGTTAACTCAGGAAGAGCTGGCAAAAGTTCTGGGCGTATCCAGACAAACTATATTAGTAATGGAAAAAAATAAATACGTACCTTCTCTATTACTAGCCTTTCGAATAGCAAAATATTTTAATGTCAGTATTGAGGATATTTTTACTTATCATGAAGGAGGAAATGATGCTCAACAGAATTGATCTATGGATTGAAAATGATATAAGTCATTTCAATGTATTTGTTGGGATTATATTAATAATTTTTATATTGTCTACAATCACCATTGTTTTTTTAAATTATAAACTTGGTAAAAAAGACGAAAGAAAAAATTTAATACAATTAAAGGTTAGTAAAGTCGTATGTATCTCTTTAATTGTATTTCTATGTTTTTACTTACTAACCGCGGAAAACGATTTAACTTATGAAAAACAATATTTGACTCTTGGTATCTCTCTATCTTTATTTAGTGGGGCCATTGCATGCATATATTATTACGTAAGGGAGAGGTTTTTTTAATGACATTTTTTAAAATGTTATCGGCCATAGTACTAGGCGTAGTAACCTACATCTTAACACAAGCAATTTTAAATTATATTACCCCAAAATATATCTTCAATCTAAATAATACTCAATGGGGGATATACACTATTCATGGTATATCTCTAGGTGTATGCTTAATTGTTGTTGCTCTCATTTTGAAAAAATAATTAGATTTAGCTTAATAGAGTATGTTAGTTAAGATATTGGGGCTGACCCAAAAGCAAAGTGTCAGACCCCACAACACAATATATAGGACATAACATTGGATAAATGAGCGGTATATTGTGAAATGCACGTGAGGTCAGACACTTATGGGTCAGCCCCATCGATAAAGTAGTTTTGTATAATCGAAGTGACTAAATAAAGGGGCGTTTAATATACATGAAAAGAGGAAAACATTTGAAAGAATTTGAATTATAGATGGTGAAAGAAGTGCTATATACATGCACTTTAAAACGATGACTTCTGTATGAACACCTTTTTTCATGGCTATACTGCTCCTAAATATTTCTATACAAAAGGAGCGGAATTGGCATGAAACGTTTGAAAATCACAAATGATCACGGTTGGACACCTCGAACACTTCGGAAACAAGAACGGAAAATCAAAGATGCTTCGCTTCGCGTTCGGGTGACCGCTGTTCGTCTTGTCATGGAAGGTCACCTCGGTAAAGATGTCGCGAAAATGGTCAATCTATGCCGTCAATCGGTTGCCCTCTACGTTGCACGTTTTAATCAAGGTGGGCTCGATCATCTACTCGATCGTCGCTTACCACCTGGTCGCGTGCCATTTCTTACGGAAGAACAACAACAAGAAATTAGACAACTCGTGTTAACCACCACACCTGTGGATGCTGGCTGGGGCATCGCTTCATCATGGAACACGCGCATTTTACAATCTTACATTCAACATACCTATGGCGTTTCGATGTCACGTGAAGGCATTTGTAAGTTGTTGCATCGTCTTCGTTTGTCATGGACACGTCCGACTTACAAGCTAGTCAAAGGAGACGCCAAGCGTCAAGCTGCCTTTCAAAAAGAACTTGAATTTATAAAAAAAAACTAATTACCGAGAATGCCATGCTGTTTTATGTGGATGAGACACATGTTCGTGCTTATCAAGCGCTACGTACGACATGGGCAGAAGTAGGAAATCAAAAACAAGTGCCAAGCTACGGTCACCATGCCCACGTTTCTATTTTTGGCGCCGTCGATGTTCAACAAGGCGATGTGGTTTTCCATCGTACTTCATCTGCCAATGCCGAAACGTTCCTGGACTTTTTGCGCCGATTGAAAGAGAAATATGCCGATCAATTCCTCGTGCTTGTGTTAGACAATGCGCGCATTCATCATGCCAAGATGGTGCAAGCCTTTCTTGATGGCGAGGAAGGCGATGCGTTTCATTTCATCTTTTTGCCGCCGTATTCTCCACAGTTGAACCCGATCGAACGGCTGTGGAAGTGGTTGAAAGATGAAGTGATTGCCAACGTTTTTCACAAGGATCAAAACGACATTGCCCAATCCATTACTCGCTTTGAACAGTACGTCTTACAACATCTAGATGAAGTGTTACGTCGCATGGGGTGTGCTGCGTGAACCAGAGGTTAAAATTTTAAATTGGATGTATATAGAATTTAGGAATCAAACATTGGATAATCTAGATCCCAATCTCGTCTAACGATGGATAAAAGAGTGTCAAGAGGCCAGTCAGGAAAAGTCTTATTGACCCATTCTTTTCCAGAAGTAAAAAAGTTGGGAGAAGGAAACAGGCAATTAAAGAAGCTATTGGAAGAGAAAGACTTAGAAACCGCGATTTTACGTAATTGTATAAATAAAGAGAAGAGCCCTCACTTACTGAAAAAATATCCGATTCAAAAATGCTGGGATGCTCAAAGTCGACCGTTCAACCTACTATGACCAGCAAAATAGATAGCCAGTATGCGGGGACGTCCACATAGCCATCAAGTTAAGAATTTGGGCCTTTGTACACCGTTAAAAATATGGTATCCTTTCTAGCGAATACTCTTCGTTAGAAAGGATTTTTTCTATGGAAAATCAAATGCAAGCATGGATGAAAACCATCCGCCAACTTTTCTCGCCTGAGACATTGACTCATCTTGCTCAAGAAACAGGATTTATCCAACGAAAACGAGCATTAACGGCAGAAGCATTTTTGACTCTTTGTGCATGGGGAGATGGCTCACTGGCACAACAATCACTCCAACGGTTATGTACGTCTCTCACGCTCCGCCATGACTGTTCCCTGTCCAGCGAAGGATTGAATCAGCGCTTTACCGAGCGAGCCGTGGCGTTTTTGCGAGAAGTGTTTTTCCTTCTCCTCCAACGACAACCCCCATTGCTTTGGTCCACCATCCAAACCTACCGGACGTGTTTTACTCGCTTGCGGATTTTGGATTCGACCAGTTTTTTGGTTCCTGCCGACTACGGGGAGGACTACCGAGGTTCCGTCTCATCAGGAGCGAAAATTCAGTTTGAATATGACTTGTTGTCTGGTGCCTGTCTTCAACTATGCGCTCAATCGGCCAATGACTCGGACGCCCGTTTTGCCTATCATGCCCAGCACACGATTTTGCCGAATGACCTATGTATTCGGGATTTGGGCTTTTTCTCCGTTGCCGCACTAACCGAGATCGACGCCCGAGGAGCGTATTATATTACTCGGCTCCGTTCCGATATGAAAGTGTATATCAAAGAGAATAGCCAGTGGAAGGAATGGGATTGGGAATCTCTTGGGAATCAATTAAAGGAAGGGGAATCAGTAGAAATGGAACATGTATACATCGGGCATGAGCGTTTGTATATCCCACGCTTGATTTTTCGACGTTTGACGGAAGAAGAATGGCAAAAACGGATGGCGTATGTGCGAAAAAGGGAAAAAAGAAAAGGGAAGGCGCTGACACGCCAAACCCTCGAACAAAAGAAATACCACATCTTACTGACTAATTTACCACAAGAGTCGTTTGATGGGCAACAGGTTTATGAGCTTTATTCTTTGCGGTGGCAAATTGAACTGCTGTTTAAAGCGTGGAAGTCCGTTTTTGATTTGGAGAAAGTGAAAAAGATGAAGAAAGAACGGTTCGAATGCCATGTATATGGGACGTTGATTGCCATTTTGGTGACTCAGACCTTTCTGTTTCAAGCTCGAACGTATTGGCAACAAACTGCTTTTGCGCCTATCCAAGGAAGAAATCAGCCTTTCTTCTCTCCTCCTTCTATTGAAAAAACATGGAAGAAAGGATCGAAGGAAAGGAAAAGAAACGGCATCGGATCTCTTGGTTAAATTGGGTATTTATTGATTAGATTCATAAAAACGCCAAATAACACTCTCCAAGAGGGTTATTTGGCATGCCTAAAACATGTGGTATTCTTTTTCTTCAGCTAATGATCACAAACATTGCGTATGGACACAACGACCCTTAACACTAAACTTGACGGGTATGGGGGACGTCCAACACCTGATTACTCTCTGACGATAATCGGCGGAAAAAGTATCCCAAGAATCAATTCCAGCATGACTATCCGAGAGGTTGTTAGTGGAAGAATTTATCTATAGATACCACAAAATGAACATCTAATCTAAGAAAAAAGAACACGACCTTTTCATTAGTAAGAACAATAGTGTATTGTATCGATTGTATAAACGGATGAATTATTCCGTTTATAGTTTTGAAACAGCTCCCGATAGTATTTACTCTCTCATTCGCCCTTTACTCTTTGACTAGTTGAGCACTAGTGCTCAACTAGCCTATTAGTTTATAATATTAAGTTCTTTAAATTTTAAATAGATGTAAAGAATTCCGGAGTAACCTGTCATGAAAGACTTGTTCATAAAGTTTATCTTATCCTTTGTAAAATAGTATCTAAAATCAGATAATATTTTATTAAGAAATCTGTCATATAGGATTTTATTTTTTAAGGAATAAGCAATATATAAGCCAATAAAATTATTCCCGAAACTACCATGACATAAGGAAAAGGACTCTTTTTCAGTTTCTAGCAATATTGGTATATTATCCATAATTATTGACTTTAAATCGATTCTATTATACCCATAATTAAAAAGTTCAATCATGCATAATAAAATACCTGGGGAACCATGACACCAATTAACTAGTTCTTTAGTATTTTTGACTGAACAAGGCCAATTTTTACTAGTTCTATTGTGCTGGGAAATTAAGAATTCTATCCCTTCATCAACTATTGAATGTAAAGTATTATCGTTAAGTAAATTAGCACATTTATATAATACTGGTAAATATCCCGCAAGTCCATGAGAATAGCCTAAACTTATGTCGACATCTTTTAAACCCTTAGAAGGCCAACCACAAATTCCGTTATTTCTATAATAGTTTACTACAAGATAATCTTTAACTCTTAGTATACATTTGAGAAGAGTATTATTGAAGGAACAGAAAGAACTATCTTCGTACATTTTAATCAATATTTTTAGCAGTCCCACACTTCCAGATACTATATCAAATGATTTATCATAGATCACATTTTTGCTTAATAACTCTGCTAAGGAAACGATGTCTTTCTCTGTTACATTTACTTCCTTTTTAAATTCTGTAAGTAAGTATAAAAGGCCGGCTGCTCCATCTAGTATTCCATTTTGAATATCTGGTAATTTTTTTATGTCATCTACAAAATTTTCTATAAAGCATTGTATTTGATTAAGTAGTTCTTTTTTTTGTTCTTTTGCAATTTCATAGTGTTGAATGTATTTTAATAAAAATAAAAATATTCCAGTTTTTCCGTAGTATAGTGTATTCGGCATATAGTCTATTTCAAAATCTTTATACCTTTCATTACCTTTTTCAACAATCTCTAACCAAGTAATATTATTATTATCTATAAGGCTTTTGTCTAGCAAATTTTTATAGCAATAGGAAAATATCTGGTCTATATCTATATTTTCGTAATGATATGGGTCTTTAACCTTATCCTCTTTTATTAGCCCCCTATTTTTCCGTATGTACTCTAAAATATAAGATTCGACAATAAACTTAATTTGTCTATTTTTATCTCTATTATCAAATTTATTAAAATAGTCTTCTTTGATTTTAATTTTTTTTGATTTATAAGGTATATTTCCTAACAATAAAAATTCTATTTCATCTTCATCAAAAATACTTAATTTACGAAAAAATTCCTTTCGACAATCAAGATCAGTTAAAAGTTTTGGAGAATAACTCGACCATATAGCGTCACTATAAACATAAGTAGGTTTTTTAATAACTCTAATCTGGACATCGGTAAATAATTTTTTTATTAAATTTATTATGTTCTTTGTGTTTTCTAGAAAAAAATTATATGCCTTTTCGAAACCTTCTATTATTAAATCTTTATTAAGGTAAAATAGTAATTCTTTCCCTTTATATAAAGGAACATTCATATTATTACTAACTTTTTTCTCAACTTTTTCAATTGTTTCTATTCCTTGTTGTGTAATCCTATATTCGTAATTTAGTATATCTAAATCACCATCAAAGTTATTAGAGAATGCAGCTAAGGTTTTTTCTCTTATAGAGAATGAAGGTATTAAAGCTGTATCATAAACTGTAAAATCTTCTTTAATATTGAAAATATTTTCCGAGTCAATAGTCACAATAGTATTATACGTTGAAACAATGTTTTCATAGTGAAAGTCTGACCCTGAAATTAAATAGGTAACGAATAAGAAAATACCAACATTACGAAAATAATTATCAATAGAATTTACTTCTTCGATTTCTATCGCTTTTTGTATATATAACAATTTATCCAAAATTAAAATATTTAAATCAATTTTTTCTGAATCACCATAAATAGCTTCTTTGAAATATTCGAATAAATATTGGTGATTTATTTCTGCACGTGGATCTTTCCATTTTATAAAAAAAGTATTACCATCAATTTCAAATGATGCAGTTCCTAAACCGTCATTGTGCTTATCACCTTTATTTAAGTCTAATGAAGCTATTCTAAAATCGCATTCGTTTATGGAAAACTTATCCATGATTGCATATTTATTATTCTCTATTATCTTAAGAATATAAGTATAATTATTCAGCATTTGATTATAATAATTGTAAAGAATGATTAAAGCCTGCTTAAAAATATTAAAAAATTCAATAAAGTTATTAGGTTTACAAGCATAATCCTTTTTGTAATGTTCAAAAAATAAGGGAAAGTCTCCGTATTTATGTTTTTGATCCTTATACAAATTATTAAGGTAAATAGTGATACTCCTAGATATAACTCTCATTGAAAAAGAATGGAGATCTTTTAAAATCCCCTTAAATGTAGGCAATTTTATATCAATATCATAATTATTTTCTATAGCGTAACCCAGTATTCTATGATATATGAAACCAAACTTATATTTGTTACAATCATAATCACTAATTGGTTGATACTTACTCAAAGATTGGATCAAGCTATTAACATCCATATTATACAGGTTCTACCTCACTTTCCATGTTTAGACGTTTATAAGTTAAACTCGTCTCTAGTAATTCCTTATGGGTTCCCGAAGCTGTTATAGTTCCATTTTCAACTACAAATATCATGTCTGAATTAACTATTGTAGATAACCTATGTGCTATTATAATTTGAGTTTTATTATTGTTATTAAAATAGGAGGTTATGGATTGTTCTGTTAAATTATCAACAGAGCTTGTTGCTTCATCAAGTATTATTAATTCCGGCTCGTGAATAAGAGCTCTAGCTAAGATAATCCTTTGTTTTTGTCCCCCTGAAATATTGTGACCGAATTCAGAAATAACAGTTTCATATTTCATAGGCATATTATTAATTTCTTTGTCAATTTGTGCGATTTTCGCTACTTCTTCCACTTTTGACAAAGGATATTCTTGATTCATTAAGATATTATCTTTTATAGATTTATTAAATATAAAAGGTTCTTGTGGTACAAAACCTATTAAAGACTTGAAACTCTCCATTTCTATATCTTGAATATTGAATCCATTCACTAATATTTCACCTTCTGCAGGTGGATATAATCCTAATAACAGGCCTATTATAGTAGACTTTCCGGACCCAGTTTTTCCGACAAACGCAACCTTTTCTCCCTTATTAATTGTAAAATTGAGATTTTTCAATACATATTCCTTTTGTCCAGGGTATTTAAAAGAAACATTTTTAAATTCAATTGTATCAATTGATTTTATTTTTATAGAGTTCTTATTTTTATCTTGCGATGGATGTTCTAATATATCGCTTATACGTTCAAGATTATTTTTTAATGTTCCATACACATTAAAGGCTGTGAAAATACTGCCTAAGCTGGAAAAGTAAATACCCAATAATGTATATCCAAATATCGCTTCACCTATACTAATTTGCCCGTCAAGAACAAAAAGTATTACCAAAAATAAACAGACCGGTCCAAAAGTTGAAAAGAGAGAGATTACCATGGAGTATAGATCGTTATTAAACGTTCTTTTCTGGTATAATTTCAAGGCTTTTTGATATTGTTCATATAAAAGACCTTTCATAAAAGATTCTTGATTAGATGCTTTTATTGTAAACATAGCAGATAAAGTCTCATATTCAAGAGATTGCAATTTAGTGCCCTCAATGATCTCTAAACGATGATTAGTAAGAATTTTTTTTCTTATATATAGTAAGATTAGTCCCATAAATATACTTATTATAGTTGTAAACCAAAATAGTATAGGGTTTACATTATACATAATTACATTAATAGTTAGCACCATACCAAAATCAATTATTCCTTTTAAAACTGTATTAATTAGATACTCCCGATTCGTTTTTAGCAACCCCAGTCTATACATTAAATCACTAGAGTTTCGAGTTAAAAAAAAGCTGTAAGAAACGCTCAAAAGCTTTTTTACAACTTTCTCATAGATACTTTTATCCATTAAGGCTGAAAATCTAACTATTAGTAAACTTCTAATAATGAAAACAAATATGTATATGAAAATGGCTAATGCTATTAACAATAAATTTTTGCTTGTCTTTACTTTCTCTATATTGTCATAATTATCTGTTAAAAATTTCATTATATTGGGAGTTATGAGTGTCATTCCGTAACTTAGGACCGATATAAAAAGGATAAGTAAAAAAATCCCTTTATGACTATTAAAAAAGTCAGTATATACCTTTAAATAATTTTCTTTTTCTTTTATTATTGTTTTGTCTTTTTTCGGTTTACACCATAGAACTATATTGCTGAAATGGTTATTAAATTCTTCATTACTAACTGTTATTCTCCCTATACTAGGGTCTACTATTACGAAGCTATTATTTTTAATTCTCTCTAAAACTACGAAATGAGAATTATTCCAGAATATAATCAATGGTTGATCATTTATTTTTTGTAGCATTGAACTACTGGCTTCATAAAGTTTAACGTCGTAACCGAACTCTATAAGAATGTTTTTCATATCATTGAGACTAATGCCATCGCGTCCAACTTCAGCTTTTTTTGAAAGTGTTTTTACTGATACTCTTTCACCATGGTATCTCATAATCATAGATACACAACAGAGTCCGCACTCCGACTCTTGAACTTGAGCAACATATGGCACTTTTTTGCTAAACATAATAAAGTAACCCCCGTTAAAAATTCATCTGGCTCTTTCCGTTTACCACAGAAAGAGCCAATATCTTAGTATTTTTACTATACTATATTAAACTGGATTAATTTTTTGATACGGAACACTTAGTAATACCAACCGACGTGTTACCGTTTTTATGCATTGAAGAATTATTGCTAGGTAGAAATAGTAGATCAAATTATATATAACTATGCATTTAGCATTTAGATGTACATTTAGTTGTTGGGCACATACTTACTGAAATTGTCACAGTAATTCCTATACACGGAAGTGTAGTAGTACCCCCGTTAATTCCTTCTGCATTTGAAATCTCTTTAAGAATCATTTCGTTCTTTTCGTTCTTTTTAAGACTTTGAGAATTTGAATACATTTTATATCCCTCCCTATATAAGATTCTGGAAATTCTGTCGTTTTTACCTACATGTTAAGACAGAACTTTAAAAGTTAGTTGCATGAAGGCATGCATTCTACCGTCAAGGTGCAGAATCTACCTTTATTACCTAGGAATGAAGAAAGACCCGCACCAGAAACATTTACATCCTCAAATTGCTCTAATTCTTTCAAATATTCTTTCTCCATTTCCTCAAACATAATTTCTTTTTGTTTGGATGTCATGTCTTTCACCTCCTTACAAAAGGAATTATACAACTGTAGATGAGCAAATTCGCTAACATAAATTTACAACCAAACAAAAGAAGAGACATGAACCCGATTCCTTGATTAGAATAGATGTGTCACCAAACCATTCACAAGGAGGTTCATGTCTCATGAATAGATTAGCACATCATCAAGGAATTGACAAGTTTTTCACGATGTTAGGGTTGGCACTTTATTTCTCGAAACCTGTGATGAAGCATCTCGTTCATATCGTGGATGCGATGGTGACGAAAGGTTTTTCCGGGACGTTGACCGATCTTCATCATGGTAGTTTTCACCCGAATCATCGCACGACACTGAGCCATTTTTTCACGAAAAGTCCGTGGGATGAAGAAACATTGCTTCACAAACTCCAGCAGTGGATTCTTCGTCGTGTCGAACGCAGCTCGAAACGAGAGAATTCTCCCCTGTTTGTTTCAATCGATGATACAATTTGCCAAAAAACGAAGCCTTCGTCACGGGCAACACACGCCATTCAAGGGTGTGATTGGCACTATTCTCATGCCGAGAAAAAGTCAATCTGGGGGCATTCTCTCGTTTGGCTCATGGTTCATACGATGACCCAAGCGTTCCCTTTTGCCTTTCGCCTCTATGACAAGACGGCAGGGAAAAGCAAAGGGGAACTTGCGATGGAGATGCTTTCTTCTTTGGATGTGAGTCGCCCCGTTTATGTGCTCATGGATTCGTGGTATCCATCGCAAACCCTCGTGGAAGCTTGTCTGAAAAAAGGATTCCACGTGATTGCGATGCTCAAGACGAACCGAATTCTCTATCCGAAAGGTATCGCCATCCAAGCGAAGCAGTTTGCCCACTACATCGAACCGAAAGACACTCACCTCGTCACGGTGGGAAAAGAGCAGTATCGGGTGTATCGCTACGAAGGTGCTCTGAACGGTCTCAAGGATGCAGTGGTGATCCTCGCTTGGAAAGCGGATCAACCGATGACATCGGAACATCTTCATTGCGTCTTGAGCACGGATCGCAAGTTGAGCGATGAAGACATCTTGCGCTACTATGCTGAGCGTTGGTCGATCGAATGTTTTTTCCGTCAAGCGAAAGACCAGCTGAAACTCGATGGATACCGCGTTCGCGGGCGTCGGGCAGTGAAACGGTATTGGATCTTGGTGCAACTTGCGTATGTGTACAGCATGTTCGAGTCGAACAGTGATTTTTCAGATGGGCTCGATCTCCTGCGCAAGAGAAAAGGACATAGCCTCGTGGAGTTCATTTACTGTGCAGCAAAACAAAATATTCCCATCGATACCGTAAAAAAACAGCTCCACGTGGCATAAGGGGTATCCTGTTTGTCTCTTTTTATATGGTAATTATTGTAATAAAAATTGCTCAACTACAGTATACAATATATTTTAGAAAAATGGTATAATAATCCTAAAAAAATTAAACTTTTTTTCTTAAATGACTTTTTAACTATTACCTTTTTACAGTCATCAAAAAACAAATTTCCAATTGCGATGATTTTTCACCCACATATTAAGACAGAACTTTAAAAGTTAATTGCATGGAGGCATGCATTCTACCGTCAAGGTGCAGAATCTACCTTTATTACCTAAGAATGAAAAAAGATCTGCACCAGAAACATTTACATCTTCTATTTGCTCTAGTTCTTTCAAGTATTCTTTTTTCGTTTCTCTAAAATTTTAGTAAAAATTTAACATAAATACTCAAATAGGTATTATATCATATATTTTGTATTTATAGTGTAACTATTCACTCCGATAGTAGTGTGTAAAGAAGCGCAACACAAATAGGGCATCCCCGTAATAGAAAATGCCCTAAGTGGTAGAAAGAACGCGATCAAGCGTGTCACCCGTCAACAGAAGACATAACGAATCCCACACGTTTTTTTCGTGTTTCGTCAGTGTGGAAACGATGCTTCTTGTGATACAAAAAGACTGGGCGAATGTTTCTTCGCGAAACGTACCCGAAATGTTCTCTTTGACTTTTGATATTAGGTCAATAAAGTAGACACAAAAATTTATAAGTTTTTAGCAGCTACCGCGCTATCGCTTGGTGGCCTTTTAAAAACAATTACGACGCTGTCCTAATTATTTTTAAAAGGTAAATTTTCGGGTCTCATTTTTCTATTAATATGCTCATTAAGCTCCTTTTTTATAGTACATACGTTCGTATTCAGAAGGTGAAAAATACTCTGTTGCGGAGTGAATACGTTTGTTATTGTAAAATATTTCTATATACTCGAATATGCTCTTTTTTGCTTCTTCCCTTGTTTTATAACGAGTCTGATAAATTAGTTCTTTTTTTATGATCCCATGAAATGATTTGATACAAGCGTTGTCATAACAGTTTCCTTTGCGGCTCATGCTACATTTCATACCGTATTCAATTAGCTTAGCTTGATAGTCATTTGAAGCATATTGACTCCCTCGATCAGAGTGATGGAGGATAGATCCTTGTGGTTGTTGACGCTGGTATGCTTGCTTTAAAGCGCTCAACACTAGCTCCTTTTTCATTGAACAATCTATATGCCAGCCGACTATTTTCCTTGAATACAAATCCATAACACTAGCTAGATAAAGCCAACCCTCATCCGTTGGAACGTATGTGATATCAGCTACCCACACCTCATTTGGTTTTGTAACAGTAAAATTTTGGTTTAAGACATTTTCATGAACCGGATGGTTATGTTTCGAGTTAGTGGTTGCTTTATGCTTTTTTACGGTACGAGACTTCATTCCCTTTTCTTTCATTATGCGGGAGACCGTCTTCTGTGAAACCTTAATTCCTTCATGATTGAGCTTTTTGGTAACCTTTGGACTCCCATACAATTGGCGGGATTCGATATACACACGACGCACTTCCTGCGTCAATTCTTCTCGGCGCTCTTGTCTAGCACTTTTGGGACGATCACGCCACTTATAATAACCGCTTCGAGAAACTTTCAAAACTTCGCACATCTTCTCCAATCGGTAATCGAAGCGATGTTCATGGATAAATGAATATTTTACCGATGGTCTTTCGCGAAGAAGTGCATCGCCTTTTTTAAGATGGAGTTTTCCTCCTCTAGATCCCGAATACGTTTCTTCAGTTCACGAACTTCGTGGTCTTCAGTTCGAAAAGTTTGGGTTTCTGATATTTCTGGTTCTTGCTTATACTTTTTCACCCAACCGTGAAGCGTATTTTCATTAATTTTGAGCTCCCGAGCCACTTGTGCAACGGATTTCGCTTCCTCCAAAATATAACGAACAGTTTGACGCTTAAAGTCTTCTTCGTATCGCCTTTGTTTTTTTGTCATGTAGACACCTCATTTTTTAGTCTATTATTACTATAATAATCTGTGTCTACTTTTTAGTCTAACATCATACGAACGCATCGTGCATCATCGTCCCTTTGTATTGTGGAAGAATCCCGATATCATCGGTCGCTTTTTTTCCACGAGAAGCGTGAGAAGCCAAGTATGTATATCTCGATGTACACGCGACATGCACTCATGCGAGTTTCCCATTGATGCGCAAACTCGTTTCATCGACATGCAGGATGTTGGATTCAAGTAAGGCGTCTTCGATGATGTCCATATTTGATTCCAGCGATTCGCGTCCTCGTTTCACCATATTGGCAAGAGTTCCCGTACTAATCGAGTGTTGATATAACGCTTCGATTGTATCACTTAAACGCTTGTACGGGATCAATTGGATATGATGTAAATAAACAGCGAGCGCCGTGAGCCGTGGACCGTATTGCACATGATTCGTGACATGGGATGGGAATTCGGCTTGTTGCACGCATCGACAATGCGGACATGATTTCACTTCACGTTCATGTTGTGTCACTTCAATCGACACGGGAGGCAGATCAAACACTTGACGGACATCGACTTTGAACGGTTTGACGTCACGTAAAGAAGCCCCACATCCTTGACACGTATGCACGCGATGGACGACACGATGATGTGGATGTTCCACTTGACGGAGCGTCGTTCCTTGATGTCCTTCTTGTCCGCCTGGCTTGTTGCCAGATGGCTTGCGAGAAGAATGGGTGTGAAAACGGTCAGAAGATGGGGACAAATGGCTATTGGAGCTGTTTTTTTTCGTGCGTGCTTCCAGCTCTTGAACGCGGTACTTCAGTTGTTCATTTTCTTTGCGTAGTTGTTTGTTTTCGTGACGCAAATGTTCATTTTCTTGAACGAGTTGATGAATGAGCTGTTTTTGTTGTTGAACTTTGCCGATTAAGCTCTCAACTGTAAATACAGCTTGTTGTACCGTCAACATGCGATTCACCTCCTTGTCTATCAGTATTCACATCATAGACAAGGAAAGAAGAAAATATTCAGCTCACTTTATGATGTGGCTGAATAGTTACTTTATAGTATAATAAGGTAAAAAATACTTTAGATTATCCTATGGGGAGGAATGATTTTATGAGTAGTATAAATTTTATGAATATTATAGAAGCATATGTATCAAAAGAAATAGAGATGAATAAAGTACGTGATAAAATCAAATTGGAAAATAATTTAAAGGAGGGTTTAATTAAACAATTAGAGATCCAATTAACACCTCTAGTTTTAAACGTTTTGTTTTCAGAATATGAAGGATTTAAACAATACTACAAATTAAATTCTAGTGATGCTCTCAATAAATATTATGAAAAGATTAAAGAAGATAAATATTTTATTGGTTTGAGTGAACATTTTCCTGTAATGAGGGAAAAATTAGATAAACGAATAAATCACTTTATTACTTATGTAAACGAGATTATAGAAAATCTAGAAATACATAAAACGAAAACTAACTATAAAAAAGTTACTGACATAAAATTGGCACTTGGTGATACTCATAACAACGGAAAAACTGTATGTCATATTAAAATAGATGGTAAAGACTATATATATAAACCTAGGAATGCTGCATTAGACATTAATTTCATTAATTTTGTTTCAAAATATATACCAGATTATAAATATGAAATTTATAATTATGGAGATTTTTCTATACATGAAATGATCCATGTGAATCAGAATCATACCAACCAAGAAAGTGTCAATAAATATTATTATAATATCGGTTTTTTGTCTGCGATTTTCTATTTTATAGGGGCCACAGATATGCATTATGAAAATGTTATAGTAAATGGTGCAACCCCAATATTTATTGATTTAGAAACTATTTCTGATATAACTGATTTTGAAAGTGGTAAAAATCACAATAATTTATTTCAATTACTTTCCAATTCCATATTCCAAAGTATGATTTATCCATTTGAAATGAATGAAAATTATTTAAATATTTCTGCTTTAACAGGTGAAAAAGGAAAAGTGTTAAAATTTCACTATACTAATGCTAAACCTGTCATTAATGCTGATGGGGAATTGGAATTTTTAGAAGAGAATCCTTCTTTAGAAAAACAAAAAAATGAGGTTTTTTTAAATAACATTAAACAAATTCCTAGTATGTATATAGCCGATATCGTAAAAGGGTTCTCTGATTTTTGCAAAATTGTATTGGATAACAAAGATTCCGTATTCAACGAGTTGATCAAAGTAGTCGAGGGCCACCCTATTAGACAGGTTGTTAGACCTACACATGTTTACGAGAAATATCTAAATGTATTGCTAGAACCTTACTATTTAAAAGAAAAGGGGCGTGATCAAGAGTTATTCAATCATTTGAGGCATTCAAGAAATGATAAAATAGTCAACGAAGAAATAATTAGTCTAAAACAAGGTGACGTACCTTTATTTTATACGTACTTTGATAGTAAACATTTATATGCTCGTGGGGATTGTATAATTGAAAATTACTTTTCAACTACTATAAAAGAAAACATACAGAATCGAATTTATAATTTTGATACAAACAAGATGAAACAAGAAATAAACAATATTTATAGTTCATTACTAATATACCATTATAACCACACGGATAATAAAATATTGAATAACCATCCGGAATTTTTTACCGATGAAATATCACCTTTTGTATTTTTAAAGGATTTTTATAATCTATTTCAATCTATAAATAGTTCTTCTTCAGCATTACTTCCTTCTTTTTCTGGAAAGAAAATGATTATTTCACCTATTACTCCGTCCATTTACGAATATGGTGGTAATTTATTACTCATCATATATTTTAGGGATAAAATAGGTGTAAGTGTTCAAGAAATAATAAAAATATTTAAAACTATGAAGGAATGGAAAACTTATAATAATGCTGAATTAACAGGGTTTAATGGCGTCGGGGCTTATATTTATTTAGTATATAATGCATACAGAATAACAGGAGAAAAGTGGTTTTATAATGAACTTTTAAACGAAATCCAAAATCTTAGCATCCCTGAAAATGTGAATAATATTGATTATTTTACTGGGTTAGCCGGAACAGTAACGATACTATCAGAGATCAAATTAAACATGAACGAACCTGATATTAAAGAACCTTTAGAAAAATTATTAAAATCAGCCGTGGAGATCATACACCAAAAGTACAAAGATATGATGAAGGATGATAAGAGGATAGGGTTGGCCCATGGATATAGCGGATTAATTTTGGCTCTTTCTAGATATGATAGTACTAATAAAAACTATAATAACCAAGCATTAATTAATAATTTAATTGAAGCAGAGGAAGAATATTTTAATAGCCGTAAAAACAATTATATAGACCTCAGAGACAATACGTATGACAAGTATTTTATATGCTATGGAATTGTGGGCATTCTATTTTCTAGAATAGAATTGTTGGAAAATGGCTTTACACATTTTAAAGAGGATATTACTGAAAAATCGCTAAAATTATGTAATGATATTCTAAATAACACCATAAATTTAGATGACTACAGCTATTGCTTATGCCATGGTATAGGTGGATTAATAGAACTTTTCGAAGAATTAAAGCGTTTAGAGATTTTAAATGAAAAGTTGTATCGTGAAGTTAATAATAAATTATTTTCTTATTTAGATAAAAATAACCTTAACGGAATAAATAACAACTTTATATATAGTAGTTTTATGCTTGGTTATGGAGGTAAAGCTTATAACAAACTACGGAATAAATATAATATTCCTTCAATATTGCGTTTAAAATCCTTTTAACAGTAATGATTAATCTTTTTTATTAAATCCATTGTCTGTATAACAAAAAACACACGTTCGGAGTTGATTCCATTTTACTCCGTGACGTGTGTTTTTACGATTGTTAAATCGTATAGATGTAATTTAATAAAATACATCTTTTCTTATAGATAAAGGCTCTTTTCTAACGTTATTTCCGTTAATATCGTTGTTATTTTAGTTTTAATATTCAAAAATGGACTAGAGATTTTGAAGGTGATTTTAAAATCCAAATAAAGGTGATTGAGTATACAACAATTTTGTCACTTTTTAATTGGTTGATTCAAAATATTGTAAAATTATTATACAACTTTTTTGTTACATCGTTCATGTCTCTGAACGGTGTTTTGCCTTTTCAATGGACTTTTCAGTATACAATTTTTTGTCACTTAACATTTGTGATATTAGGTCAATAAAGTAGACACAAAAATTTATAAGTTTTTAGCAGCTACCGCGCTATCGCTTGGTGGCCTTTTAAAAACAATTACGACGCTGTCCTAATTATTTTTAAAAGGTAAATTTTCGGGTCTCATTTTTCTATTAATATGCTCATTAAGCTCCCTTTTTATAGTACATACGTTCGTATTCAGATGGTGAAAAATACTCTGTTGCGGAGTGAATACGTTTGTTATTGTAAAATATTTCTATATACTCGAATATGCTCTTTTTTGCTTCTTCCCTTGTTTTATAACGAGTCTGATAAATTAGTTCTTTTTTTATGATCCCATGAAATGATTTGATACAAGCGTTGTCATAACAGTTTCCTTTGCGGCTCATGCTACATTTCATACCGTATTCAATTAGCTTAGCTTGATAGTCATTTGAAGCATATTGACTCCCTCGATCAGAGTGATGGAGGATAGATCCTTGTGGTTGTTGACGCTGGTATGCTTGCTTTAAAGCGCTCAACACTAGCTCCTTTTTCATTGAACAATCTATATGCCAGCCGACTATTTTCCTTGAATACAAATCCATAACACTAGCTAGATAAAGCCAACCCTCATCCGTTGGAACGTATGTGATATCAGCTACCCACACCTCATTTGGTTTTGTAACAGTAAAATTTTGGTTTAAGACATTTTCATGAACCGGATGGTTATGTTTCGAGTTAGTGGTTGCTTTATGCTTTTTTACGGTACGAGACTTCATTCCCTTTTCTTTCATTATGCGGGAGACCGTCTTCTGTGAAACCTTAATTCCTTCATGATTGAGCTTTTTGGTAACCTTTGGACTCCCATACAATTGGCGGGATTCGATATACACACGACGCACTTCCTGCGTCAATTCTTCTCGGCGCTCTTGTCTAGCACTTTTGGGACGATCACGCCACTTATAATAACCGCTTCGAGAAACTTTCAAAACTTCGCACATCTTCTCCAATCGGTAATCGAAGCGATGTTCATGGATAAATGAATATTTTACCGATGGTCTTTCGCGAAGAAGTGCATCGCCTTTTTTAAGATGGAGTTTTCCTCCTCTAGATCCCGAATACGTTTCTTCAGTTCACGAACTTCGTGGTCTTCAGTTCGAAAAGTTTGGGTTTCTGATATTTCTGGTTCTTGCTTATACTTTTTCACCCAACCGTGAAGCGTATTTTCATTAATTTTGAGCTCCCGAGCCACTTGTGCAACGGATTTCGCTTCCTCCAAAATATAACGAACCGTTTGACGCTTAAAGTCTTCTTCGTACCGCCTTTGTTTTTTTGTCATGTAGACACCTCATTTTTTAGTCTATTATTACTATAATAATCTGTGTCTACTTTTTAGTCTAACATCAAAGGGACGATGATGCACGATGCGTTCGGTACGTATCCGAAATACACACATGCCACCCATGCCCTTTGTCATGCCCACCATTTGCGTGAGTTAAAAGGATTCATCGAACAAGGGCATACGTGGGCAGCGCGCATGACCACGTTTCTGTTAGCCGCCAAACAAGCCGTCGAAGCCCATCACGGTGCACTTTCCGAAGAAGAAGCGAAACGGTGGGAACGAGTGTATGATCGCATCCTAGCGAAAGCACAGCACCGATTGGAAGCGAAGACGCCTCTTCCGAAAAAAGCACTCGCTTTTGTTCGACGCCTTCAAAAACGAAAGGAAGAAGCGTTGCGTTTCCTACATGAAGCTCATGTTCCCTTTGACAATAACCAAGCCGAACGAGATCTTCGCATGGTCAAAGTGAAAGAGAACATCTCGGGTACGTTTCGCGAAGAAACATTCGCCCAGTCTTTTTGTATCACAAGAAGCATCGTTTCCACACTGACGAAACACGAAAAAAACGTGTGGGACTCGTTGTGTCTTCTGTTGGCAGGCGAAACGATCGATCGAGTTCTTTCCGCTACCTAGGGCATTTTCTATGACCGAAATGCCCTATTTGTGCTGGGCTTTTTTATACACTAGCACTGGGCTGAATAGTTACTTTTTGCCCAAATCTGTATCAGGCTTAATTTCAAATATATGTAAGCGTCAAACTTTCCCCACCTAGTTCTACCCCTATATCCATGCCATAATTTCTTTAGATAAAGAGGTTAAAACGTTAAAAAAGCTCCAAAGCGAATTTGACAAAGTGAATTCTGCGTTAGTGAAATTAAGAGATGAAGCACTCAAAATAATCATGGGGGAAAGTCTCTTTGATGCAAAAGTTGTTAATGACCTTATTAATCAGAAAGAAAATGAGTTAAGGGAGTTGGAAGAATCGATCAATAAAGCAAAATTAGATTTAGAATCCAAGAAGGTAGAACTGTCTGAAATGGAGGAATTGCAGAGATACATTCCTGTATGGAGAGAAGTATTTGAAAAGGCATCAGTGGAAAAAAAGAAAATGATGTTAAGTACAGTAATTGACAAAATTGTTGTTTTTATAGACCGGGTGGAAATCACTTTTAAAATTTCTTTAAACCGATTTTTAGTAAATAAGGGCAGTCATTCTAACAATGACGCCCTCCCACTGAACTAATGCCCCATTCTTATGACACTTTTCATTATGGACACTATTCATATTATCATAAAAAACAGAAAAATAGCAACTGCAAAATGCACTCCCATCCTTTTATAAAAATCGTTTCTTGGATTCACCGTCATATTCACGTAATAAATGCTATTTGCTATACTTTTACTTGAATAAAACACGAAGCTGTTTTTCAAGGATTTTGGGTAGTGTAACTGACAAGCTTGGAAGAGCGTCGTGCTGGCAGCGCGAAGGTCACCGGTTCGAACCCGGTATGCTCCATCAAAAAACCCTTGCATCGCAAGGGTTTTTCTTTTACTCTTCTGTTAGTTCTTCTACTGGAACGATGTGACGTTCATGTTCCCGGCCACGCATATGTACGGTAGCTGTTCGATTCGCTTCATCGTACCCATCAATCCAAACAGATTGACCGTGATAACATACCCGAATATCATCTGGCGAAGAAACAATTTGTTTAATGCGATGCATATCCATCAGCGCCCCTCCTTTCGTTCATATTATTTTCTTTTGGAGAGAAAATATGTAAGAAATGACACCATCTCGTCTACAATAATAAAACAGGAGGGAAAATAGATGAGATGGTATGAATTTCTCGCTTCATATTGGCGACTTTCTCCACTGATACGAATCATATTCACCATTACAACAATTATCTGTTTATTTGGGATGATCATTCATGTCGTCGAGCCAAAGACATTTTTAACAGCATTCGACGGCATATGGTGGGCGCTCATTACAACAACAACGATTGGTTATGGCGACCTCGTACCGAAAACATTGGGTGGTAAACTTGTCGCTATCACTCTCATTTTGCTCGGTACAGCTTTTGTTTCAGCTTATTTTGTCACGCTATCTACAAAAGCACTTTCAAAAGAAAACGCTTTATCAACTGGGGAACTCCCTTATACAAAAGGGGGACATGTCATCTTAGTCGGATGGAATGAACGCATTCGCCAGCTACTTGCTCTCATGCCGCCCGACATTCCGTGTCTCGTGATCGATGAGACACTAAAACGTTGGGATGTTCCGAAACACGTTCATTTCATTAAAGGAAATCCGACGCATGACGATGTGTGGAAAAAAGCAAACGTATTTGAAGCCCGCACCGTCATTATTACTGCCAATCAACATAAAAACGAAACGGAGGCCGATTTAGCATCCATCGTCACCCTTTTAACAGTAAAAGCGCTTCATCCATCCGTGTATACTGTTGTGGAAATATTAACAACTACCCAAGTTGATAATGCAAAGCGCGCTGGGGCAGATGAAACGATTGAAACAAATAAATGGATCAGCTTCTTAATGACCAATTGCCTCTCATCTCCAAACATATTAAACGACGTCGAGCAATTCAAAAAACATCCAATCAAACGGTTGGCTATGCGCGACGAATGGAACGGGATGTCTTTTGCGTCAATGCTTACGGAATTAAAAAAAGAAGATATATTGCTTATCGGTGTCGCAAACAATCAACATGTTGTAATTAATCCACCGTCGCATACGATCATTCAGTCGACAGATGAACTTATCGTATTAGCGCAATAACCGTTCTTCTAAATCTTTGACGAGCGTTTTTGCCATAGCTACATATTGATCAGGTACCGTTGCATCGGGATCTTCTGGCTCAGAAAATTGATTAAATGATGCGTTTATATTCCCAATATGCACATTGTCATCTAAGCCACGCTGATATTTATGGCATAAGACGTATGGGCGCTTCAATTCAACCGTTGCCCCATATGAATCCAGTTGTCCATCGATCGCGACGAATGGAAGGCGTAAAAATTGGTACCCAACATCATCCGCCATCTTATAGTCGAACGAACCGTGATCGTAATCCCAATTTCCACCGATCACATAGCCGAGAGGTTTTAATTCCTGTTCTAACACATTTAATAAAAATGTTTTTCCTTCTAATGCAGATGGAATTTCAATCATATCGATCACTCCTCCTCTGTTTGTTATCATGCCCAAAAAAAGAGCTTTCCCTGCACCCAGGAAAAGCTCTTTTTTTCATTATTTCAATCGTTTTTCAAGCTCAGCCTTTTTCTCTTCGTATCCAGGTTTACCAAGAAGAGCAAACATGTTCACTTTGTATGCTTCTACACCTGGTTGATCAAACGGATTGACTCCAAGTAAATATCCGCTCATCGCACACGCTTTCTCAAAGAAGTAAACAAGGTAACCGAATGTATATTCATCTAATCGTGGTAGCGTTACAACTAAGTTTGGTACACCACCGTCTGTATGTGCTAACAATGTTCCTTCAAACGCTTTTGTGTTGACAAAGTCAACTGTTTTTCCTGCTAAATAGTTTAATCCATCTAAGTCGTTATCTTCTGCTTCAATCGTCAACTCATGACGTGGTGTTTCTACTTTTAATACAGTTTCAAACAAGTCGCGACGACCTTCTTGCACATATTGCCCTAACGAATGAAGGTCTGTCGAAAAGTTTGCAGAAGCTGGGAAAATACCTTTTTGGTCTTTTCCTTCACTTTCACCAAACAATTGCTTCCACCATTCAGCAAAATATTGTAACGCTGGCTCGTAGTTAATAAGCATCTCAATTGTTTTCCCTTTGTTGTATAGCACATTACGTACAGCAGCATATTGATAAGCAATGTTTTCTTCTAGTTCTGATTTACTGAAATCTTCGCGTGCTTGGGCAGCCCCTTTCATCATTGCCTCAATATCCGCTCCGCTTACGGCAATTGGCAATAAACCGACCGCTGTTAAAACAGAGTAGCGTCCACCGACATCATCTGGAATAACAAATGTTTCGTATCCTTCCTCTGTCGCTAACGTTTTTAACGCTCCACGCGCACGGTCTGTTGTTGCATAAATGCGTTTGCGCGCTTCTTCTTTTCCGTACTTTTCTTCAAGAAGTTTACGGAAAATACGGAATGCAATCGCTGGTTCTGTCGTCGTTCCCGATTTCGAAATGACGTTAATGGAAAAATCTTTTCCTTCCAGTAAATCCATAACATCGCGCATATATGTAGAACTAATGTTGTTGCCGACGAAAATAATTTGCGGTGTTTTTCGTTTTTCGCTTGGGAGCGCGTTGTAAAAAGAATGTTGCAACATTTCAATTGCCGCACGAGCACCAAGATAAGAACCACCAATGCCGACGACTAACAATACATCAGAGTCTTGTTGAATTTTTTTAGCTGCTTGTTGAATGCGAGCAAACTCTTCGCGATCATATGCGACAGGGAGATCAATCCATCCTAAAAAGTCGTTTCCTTGTCCTGTTTTCTGATGCAGAGCATGATGTGCCACTTTCACTGCATCACGCAAATACGTTAATTCATGTTCACCAAAAAAAGACAACGCTTTTGAGTAGTCAAACTGAATATGCGTCATGTACGTTTCCTCCTCAATGATTGTATCCTCTTTCACTTTAGCGAAATAAACATCGAGAATCAAGTTCACGAAAATAATGTAAACGGATTCATTATGACATTTTTCGCACTTTACAATGAGGCTTGTAAAATCGCCATGACATCATCATCGTGCAACTTTTTAAAATTACCAAATGGGCCGAACGCCATCGCTTTTTCTACTATTATTGGCAATGATTCTTCACCGATATGATAATCTGCTAATCGACAAGGAGCACCTATGCTATTCCAAAACGCTCGAAGCTTTTCAATTCCTTCTAGCGCAATTTCCCGATCTCCTTTTCCTTCTGGATAAACGTCAAACACCCGAACAGCTAGCTGCTTAAAACGCTCCACATGTTCATCAAGCACATGCTTCATCCAATTCGGGAATAAAATAGCTAACCCACCTGCGTGTGGAATGTCATGCACCGCCGACACAGCATGCTCAATATTATGTGTGGCCCAATCACCGCGTAGCCCCATGCGTAAAATTCCATTTAAGGCCATCGTTCCACAATATAAAATTGTTTCACGATGATCAACATGCTGTAAATTTTCAATAAGTTTTGGAGCCGTTTCAATTACAGTTCGTAAAATGGACTCACACATACGATCTTGTAATGGCGTATTTGGCGCATGGTGAAAATATTGTTCTAATACGTGCGACATGATGTCAACAATGCCATACACTGTATGGTCTTTCGGAACAGTTGTTGTATAAACGGGATCTAAAATCGAAAATGTAGGAAAGACAGCCGGACTGCTCCAACCGTATTTCTCCTTCGTTTCCCAATTTGTAATAACAGAATTTGCATTCATTTCTGATCCTGTCGCTGCTAGCGTTAATACTGTTCCTATTGGCAGTGCCCGTTGAACTGTCGTCTTTCGTGAAATAAAATCCCATGCGTCCCCATCATATAACGCCCCCGCTGCAATGGCTTTGGCACAATCAATGACACTTCCGCCTCCAACCGCTAAAATAAAATCAATGTTTTCTTGACGGCATATGTCAATCCCTTTTTGCACAGTAGATAAACGAGGGTTTGGTTCAACACCAGCAAGCTCAGTCCAAGACTTATTTAATGAACGCAAAATAGATATGACATCATCATATACGCCATTTTTCTTAATGCTTCCTCCGCCATATACGATTAAAATGCGTTCATACGAATGAAGTTCCTTTTTCAAATGTTCAATCTGTCCTCTACCGAAAATTAATTTCGTTGGATTATGAAAAACGAAATTTTCCATGTTTATCCCTCCTTCCTTTCATTATTTCCAAAAGAAACAAATAAGTAAAGAAAATTGCATTTTTTATGCATACTTCTCTTCAAATGATCCATTCTATAAATGAATACGATGTTTTAAAGGAGGATGAACATGAGCACGTTACAACGAATCGCACTATTGCTTACTGTTATTGGAGCGCTAAACTGGGGGCTCATTGGCTTTTTCCGCTTCGATCTTGTGGCAGCTATTTTCGGTGGTCAAGCATCGGCTTTCGCTCGCATTGTTTACGCTCTCGTCGGAATTGCTGGGCTCATTAACCTTGTATTGCTGTTTAAACCGACGGAAGAACTCGGACGTACAGAACCAAAAATATCGAGAACATAAACGTACAACTCACCGATCATTCGGTGAGTTGTACGTTTTTTTCGCTTCAGCAATCCATTTTTCTAGTTGCATTTTTAACGGTTGAAATCCTAAAGGGGTTTCGATATTCGTTGTGTCATGATCAACATCACGCAACGATAAGCTAATTCGCTTCGTTTTTTCATCGATCGCGATAATTTTTACCCGAACACATTCTCCTACATCCACATAATCATAAATATTTTTTACATACCCATCTGTAATTTCTGAAATATGAATGAGTCCTTGAGTTCGTTCATCAAGCGATACAAATATCCCATATGGCTGTATTCCCGTCACAACACCCGTAACAATCGCACCTTCCTTCCACTCCAAATGAAACACTCCTCGTTTTTTGAAAAATTGTAACATAATTCACTGAAAAAGTGTTAATTTTGTGCACGGGGATAAATAGGAACATGGTATGATAAATATGTAAACGAATTTTGGAGAGGTGGGAGAATAAATGAGTACAATTGGTGAAAATATTCGCATGTATCGGGAACAGCGAAATATGTCACAACAAGAGTTGGCCATGAAAGTTCGGGTAGGGGTAGCAACCATTCAAAAATACGAATCCGGGGAGCAAGTGCCTGACACACCAACTATTTTAAAACTTTGCACTGCGCTCGATGTCCCTGCATCTGAATTATTAGAGCGTGCCGATTTATCCAATTCATCTAGTCTCGATCCAGAAATCGAATATTTAATTAAAGAAATTGGCATTAAGCGCGCAAAACTTATTTTGCGAAAAGCAAAAGAATTTAGTGAAGAAGACTTTTTGCGCGTCATGCAAATGTTATATGAATTGAAATACAACAAAGAAAGCTGACAGCGCGTCAGCTTTTTTTACAGTCGTTCAAGAAATCGCTTCATGCGCCGAATCGCCTCTTGCAATTGTTCGAGCGATGATGCATATGAACAACGAATATATCCTTCCCCGCTTCCTCCAAACACATGGCCGGGAACAACAGCTACTTTCTCTTCTAACAATAAACGCTCTGCAAACTGCTCTGATGTCATGCCTGTTGACTGAATGGAAGGGAATGCATAAAACGCCCCTCCCGGCATATGGCAAGAAAGGCCGATTTCATTCAATGATTGAACAAAGAAGTTGCGTCGTTGCCGATAGCTTTTTTTCATTTGTTCGACATCAGCCGCTCCATTTTGTAATGCTTCAATGGCAGCATATTGCGCCATCGTCGGTGCACACATCATCGTGTATTGATGAATTTTTAACATCGCCGTAGCGAAATCTCTCGGTGCAGCAATAAATCCAAGGCGCCATCCTGTCATCGCAAAGCCTTTCGAAAATCCATTAATTAAAATCGTTCGCTCTCTCATGCGATCAATTGCCGGAAAGCTTGTGTATTGTTCGTCGTAACATAACTCCGCATAAATTTCATCCGAAATGACAAGCAAATCATGCTTTTCGACAATGTGCGCAATTTGCATCAATTCTTTCGCATTCAACACCGCTCCTGTCGGATTGTTTGGCGAACAAATGATTAACGCTTTCGTTTTCGGCGTCACAACTTGCTCAATTTGCTCTGGTTGCAATTTGAATTGATGCTTTCCACTCGTTTGAATGGGAATTGGCACACCTCCAGCTAATGAAACAAGCGGTGCGTACGAAACAAAGCTCGGCTCAACAACAATGACTTCATCACTTGGATTCACAATGGCTCTAAGCGACACATCGAGCGCTTGACTTGCCCCAACCGTCACAATTATTTCATCAGCTGGATCATATAACACATGAAATCGACGCGCTACATAGTCGCTAATTTCTTTTCTTAACTCCCATAAACCTGCGTTCGCTGTATATGATGTATAGCCTTGTTCTAATGATAAAATGCAAGCTTCCCGCACACTCCAAGGGGTAATAAAATCGGGCTCGCCCACTCCAAGTGAAATGACCCCTTCCATACTTGCCGCTAAATCAAAAAAGCGACGAATACCAGACGGTTTTAAGCGTGATACAGTGTCAGATATATATGTTTTCGTCTTTTGCATCACGGAGCCACCACGATTCTTCGATCTTGATCACCTTGCTCAAACACGGTGCCGTCATGCTTATATTTCTTTAGAATAAAATGGGTTGTCGTTGAAATGACGGAATCGAGCGTCGATAATTTTTCAGAAACAAAATGGGCAATTTCAGACATGGAACGTCCTTCAATGACAACAGATAAATCGTAGGCACCAGACATCAAATAGACAGACTTAACCTCCGGAAAGCGATAAATACGTTCGGCTACCTCGTCAAATCCAACGCCACGCTTCGGTGTCACTTTGACATCGATCATTGCTGTCACCCCTTCATGGCCATCTACTTTCCGCCAGTCCACGATCGTTGCATATTGTACAATCACTTTCGCTTCTTCTAATTTTTTTATTATATCCTCTACTTCTGAAACCGATAGAGAAACCATTTTCGCCATCGTATCAATCGGCAGACGCGCGTTTTTTTCTAACAATTCAACAATTTCAATTTCTTTTTCAGTTAGTTTCATACAAATCCCCCCTGCCATAAATTTTCACACAATTTAGAAAAAAATGCACGCATTTTTTCAAAAAAATAAGCAAGACGACATCGCTTGCGACTACCGTTTTTTAATCACGCCGCATGCGATTCGCTTGCCTGCATTTCCTGCTGGCTGAGACATCCCATCATCTTTTCCTTCGTGGATGACAATCGATGTTCCGTTTTTGGTGAATAGGCCGTTTTTCTCTTCTGACAAATTGACATTCGGAGCCATCAATTGCACTTTCACCGTTCCATCTTCTTTTACAATTAAATTCGGTAAATCGCCTGCATGCGCTCCTTCCGGATGAAGGAGACCGTGCTCTTTTCCTTCTGGATTGAAATGTTCCCCAGCTGATTGAAATGTAGGTGGTTCGCATGTTCCTTTGTCATGAATATGGATCGCATGTTCTCCTGGAGGCAGCCCTTTTAAATCAATATCGAGTTTCACTCCTTCAGGTTGCTGCGACATTTTAATCGTCCCAATCGAGTCACTATCTTCATTTATCATATTGACATCGACGTTTTTCACTTTCTCTTCCATACATCCGCTCAAAAGAAATAAAACGACACATATAATCATTTGACGCACAATAAGCCCTCCAACTACATATTTACAGCTTATTATGCCCAGTTTTTGTTCATTTAGTCGTTTACTTGTTGTTTTTTCAGCTGTTCTTCTAATTGCTTCGCTTTTTCTTCTTGACGTTTTGAAATTTTTATAATGGCCCGCATCGTCAACACAGCCGCAATAAAAAATGCCGTAAATGAAATGGCAGCAGGAATGTACTCTGTTTTATCTTCTGGGAAGTATAAAAACAATCCAAATATGATGTCAGTCATACAATCAACCTCTCCATATATCTTCTCACTCATTATATCATAAAGACAATTGTATCACTTCGCAAAAAGGAATATAATTGGATTCGTAAACAAAAAAGGGGAGGCGTATTTGTTTGAAAAACGTCGTGATCCACAAAGTCATCACATTCGTATTTACAGAAGCACAATTAAGGGGGTATTGGAACGAACAAAAACAAAAAATTCCATTTGAATCTTTAACAAATGAACAGTTGATGACATTAGCTGAAGATATGTTAGCAAACTCTTCTCATAGCCAACTAGAGCAACATATTTTAGATCACGGATGGCGGGTAAAAGAAGAAACAGAAGGACAAGTGCTTGCAGAAGACGATTCCCGTGAGCATGTGCATGTGGAAGTTATCGATACAACGAAACAAGGGTCACCATCCACAAAATTGTTTATCGATCGCTTATCACAAATCGAATGCGCGAACTGCGGGTTTTCTTTTTATATTCGCAATGTAAACGCTGACACGACGCATTTAACATGTCCAAGCTGCTCCCAGCCACTAAAAAAGTAAAAAAGAAAGGAATGACAGATCGTGCATGAGGCAATCACTCATGAAGTAAGCAATTTTCAATACTATGCGGCCATTGCAATCTTTTTGATTACATACGCCATTATCATCTCAGAAAAAGTGAATCGTGCTGTCATCGCTTTATTAGGTGCCGCTTTTATGATTATTTTCGGCATCGTTGATTTACATCAAGCATACACGCATCATATCGAATGGGGAACAATCACGCTTTTAATCGGTATGATGATCCTTGTTAGCATTACGAGCAAATCTGGCTTTTTCCAATATGTTGCGGTTAAAGCTGCAAAAATGGCGAAAGGAAGCCCAATTAACATTTTAGTCATTTTATCATTGCTGACAGCTGTTCTTTCTGCCTTTCTCGACAATGTGACAACCGTTTTGTTAATTGTTCCGGTTACATTTTCTATTACACGTATGTTAGAAGTAGACCCTGTTCCGTTTTTAATTTCTGAAGTGCTTTTCTCAAATATCGGTGGTACAGCAACATTAATTGGAGATCCGCCAAACATTATGATCGGCTCTGCCAATAAACATTTAACGTTTAACGACTTTTTATTTAATTTAGGTCCTGTTGTTCTCGTCATCATGGCTGTTGTTATTGCTATTTTGTACGTGTTTTATCGCAAACGTCTTCAAGCAAATGCTGCGCTCATCGAACGGCTCATGAAACTCGATGAAAAACAATACATTAAAGATGCCGTACTATTGAAAAAGTCCGTTTCTGTGCTTGGATTAACAATTTTAGGTTTTATGCTCCATTCAGTGATTCACGTCGATGCGGCAGTCATCGCAATGACAGGCGCTGTCATTTTAATGTTGATTGGCGTCAAAGAACACGATTTGGAGGAAGTATTTGCCTCTGTTGAATGGACAACCATTTTCTTCTTTGCTGGACTGTTTACACTCGTTGGCGGGCTTGTTGATATTGGACTGATCAAAAGCTTGGCTGAAAAGGCTTTGGAAGTCACTGGTGGCGATATTCACGTTGCGTCTTACTTAATTCTTTGGGTATCTGGGATTGCATCAGCAACGATCGACAACATTCCGTTCGTTGCAACGATGATCCCGCTCATTCAAGATATGGCTGTTGGTATGGGGCTATCTCCTGATTCAGCACAAATTGATGTATTATGGTGGTCATTAGCCCTTGGCGCTTGCTTAGGTGGAAACGGAACGTTAATTGGAGCATCAGCAAACGTGATCGTGGCAGGAATTGCTTCACGTGAAGGACATGGGTTTAGCTACTTTGATTTTCTAAAAATCGGAGCGCCACTCACGCTTATTTCCTTACTTATTTCACACGCATATATTTTCATTCGTTACTTATAAACACGCTCAAAGCTCGCCTTTGAGCGTTTTTTTCTTTCCATCATATACTGCTTGCAAGGAGGGAGAACTGATGTATCCAAACGTCGATATTACACAATTTACACAATCGGCAAAAGCGATCCAAAAACTTTTTAAAGACGCAACAGCTATTTCCTCAAAAATTGCGAACGATCCTGTTTTTGCGAAACAATTGATGGAGAAAGCTCAACAATCGAAACAAGAAGAAGTACAAAAACAACTCCAATCGATTGGTATTGAATCTGAAATAAAAATTTCTTTTAATCCAAATACGATTCATATAACGCTTTCTCCCAAAAAAGGCGAGTCGCCTTGTTGCCAACTCACCTTTCTTCTTTACTGGCGATAATTCGGTGCCGCCATTTGTTTCTCACCAATATGGGCTGCGTCGCGCAAATCATATCCATCATCTGTTTCACTTACATGAATGATATCTTCTTTCGCTCCCAACCGATTTGCGCGAAGCAATTGTTGTTCTTCTCTCATTATGATCCCCTCCGTATTGTTATGTTGTGCAAACGACTATCACTTATGTGTTGACATTTTTTGTTTTATCATATACCATTTCGTTAACAAATAAAAAAAGGAGGTTAACAAATGCGTGCGAAAGACTTAACATTTATCGCTATGTTTGCAGCATTAATGGCGATCGGTGCAAACATTACATCATGGGCCCCGTTTCTCGTCATTGGTGGCGTTCCGATCACGTTGCAAACATTTTTTTGTGTACTAGCTGGTGCCATTCTTGGCGCAAAGCGTGGCGCAATGGCCATGACGGTTTACATGTTGATCGGGCTATTCGGTGCGCCTGTTTTTGCACGTTTTAGCGGAGGATTTTCAACTGTCATTGCCCCGACATTTGGATTTATTCTTTCTTTTATTCTTGCGGCATACGTAACTGGCCTACTGATTGAAAAAAGTACAAATCGTTCGATCGCACGTTTTATTACTGCCACAATCATCGGTATGGTCATTAACTATGTTGTCGGTACAAATTGGATGTATGCGGCATTTAAATTATGGGCTGAAGCACCAAAAGGTTTCTCGTACGCGGTGGCATGGAGCTGGATGCTCGTTCCACTTCCAAAAGACATCATTTTGTCCATCGTCGCTGGCGTGATTGCACCACGCATTTATAAAGCATTAAACCAACATGAAACATATAACAAATACGTTGCATAACGAAGAAAAAGGAAGCTCGGTTATAATCCGACTTCCTTTTTCTTTATATATTGTTGTCGAAACACTTGCATCGATTCGTTTTCGTTTAGTAATATCATCTCTTGCTCCGATAATGTCCCATCTCCACGTTTGACGACATATACATTCACTTTTTTCTTTCCCCAATGTTTATATACATCATCTACTGTTTCGTAATACAAGTCAATTTTATGGCCTTTAATCGCTGATCCTGTATCGGCGACAACACCATATCCATATCCTGGGATAAACAAAATCGTTCCAATTGGGAAAACATTTAAATCAGCTGCGATCGTTGAATACAAATCACGTTTCACACGCACACCCGAATATGTAATGCCATAACTCGGGTGATCGGGCGTTTTTCCCGTTGACTCCACTCCTGCTGTATATCCTGTCGCTACAACCGTAACAGAAGGATATTGTGACCAGTCAAACGCTTCTTCTAACGTTAACGACTCGTTTGTCGTCTGCTGTGACGAGAGTTGAGTCACTTGTTTTTCGTGTTTACGAAAACGATCAGCCACGTACTCATACGTATCTGATGAAAATAATGACTTAAACGAGAAAAAAGAAAAACGTGAAGGTGAAAACCAATCAGATAACATTTTCGCTTCAACGCCCGATATCGATTGAAATGTCGTCATGAACGCGCACAAAAACAATACAACCATGGTCGACCGTCTTAACCATTTTATACCCATTTATTCACTCCTCCCACGGTTGTATTTCTTTCCAACATTCAAAAAAAATATACATTAGCTACAAAAAAAAACCTCCACGATTGTGAAGGTTTAAAACATCCGATATCCTTTTTTCCGGAGCGTCTGGATAACGACACCTGAGACAATAGCACCAACAATCCCGCTACTTAAAATAATTAAATCGGCACTAGCTAATGATTCAATTCGCTCTTTCACATGAGCGAAAGAAGCGGATGGATTTGTCACGTAGTCCATTACAGAAATTTGATCAATCCACAATAATAAAACAAATGGACTTAATATCGCCATCGTCCACGTCGTCCGCAAAATCATATTTAATAAAAACCCGATACCGAAAAATAAAACAAAAAACAATAAAACAGAAATGAATAAAACCGGGATGCTCATCTCCATACGTTTCACCTCCAATACACCATTTTTAGTGTACTGAAAGCGAAAACATGAGTCAATTATTGCTTCATGACTACTTCATCTTTCGCTACACCCGTTCCCTCACAATAATGGCATGTTTCAGACCCACCGACCGCAACATGAACATAACCGTTTCCCGCACAATATTGACACTTCGCTTTATTCATAATCCTCTCTCCTTTTCTTAATTTTCAGATAATTATATATAAAAAAAACAAATTTGTAAAGAAAAAAACGAGCGAAAAATTGCTCCGCTCGTTTTTATATGAACTTGAATTTTCCTTTTTTCGCAACGAGTGTTGGGCCACCGATTAAGTAAAGCGCACGGTTGTCAATCACTTTTTTCATCACACTTGCCTTTGCGCCCCAAATTTTCTTACCGAACACAACCCCGATGGCATCATCGTGACCAAGCGAACATACCGTTCCTTTTAAGTCTGGTTTAAACGGCTGTAGTTCACCCTGTCCACGAATTAATACAGCTAAGTTTTTCGCACAAACTTCCCCTTGTTGCATCGCAATTTGGGCAGTTGGCGGGTACGGACGATTCGTTTCCTCGTTAATAATTAACGCACAGTCCCCGACAACAAATACATCTTCATGTCCTGGGGCACGCAAGAAAGGATCGACTTTGACACGGCCTCGCATCGCTTCAAAGCCCGATTCGTCAATGACGCGACTTCCACGTACTCCAGCCGCCCATACAACTGTTCCTGCTTTAATTTCTTCAACTTGGTCGTCTTTGCTAACAATAATACCTTCTGGTGTACATTCTTTAATCGCTGTGCCAATTTTAAATTCGACACCTTTTTTCTCCAGAACGTTCACCGCATATTCAACAAGCTCTGGATCAAAGCCTGGAAGAACAGTTGGAGCTGCCTCAACACAGATGATACGCACTTTGTTTGGATCAACATCATACTCACGGCAAAGTTCTGGCACGCGATTCACGAGTTCCCCTAAAAATTCGATACCTGTAAATCCTGCACCACCAACTACAATTGTCAAACGCTCATCACGTTTTTCTTCTTCCGTGCTATATGTCGCAAATTGATACTCAATATGTTCGCGAATTTGGCGAGCCGCGTTAACGTTGGCAATTGAAAAAGCATACTCTTTCAGTCCTTTAATGCCAAACGTTTCAGATTCAAATCCAAGCGCAACAACTAAATAGTCATACGTTAACGGCTCATGATTTTGAAGCAACACTTGCTTCTGTTCTAAGTTGATTTTTTCAACTGTATCTTGAATAAACTTCACTTTGCTTTGGTCGATGACGTCAGCAATCGCATAGCGAACGCGCTCATGATGTAACGTTCCTGCTGCTGCCTCATGTAACCATGTCGATTCATAGTGGTAATCATGTTTGTTGACAAGCGTAATGCTTGCTTCGTTGACGCCAATCATTTTTTGTAAACGCGTCACTGTCATTAATCCACCATAACCTGCACCTAATACAACAACATTTGGCTTTTTCAAGCGAATCACTTCCACCTTTTCTTAATTTTTTTTAGTTTGTACTTTTTGAACGAATTTTATCGTCTAGAAAGTTTGTGAATTTATTCACGAAATAGACCAAAAAAATACAACGTTTTGTAACAAAGTCGTCATTTCTACGTTAACATCTTATTCTTTTTTTCTCTCTTTTTCAAGAGTTATTTGTTCAATTTTTAGTCATAATTTTTGTCGAGTTCATGTCGAAATTTTCAAAACAACAAAAGCGTTTACCCATTTTTTATGGTATGATAATACATGAAAATTTGCGTTTTAGGAGGAATGAACGTGAAAGAAGATCAAAAATTATACGATATTACCATTATCGGCGGTGGACCTGTCGGCTTATTTACAGCGTTTTACGGCGGCATGCGTCAAGCGAGCGTCAAAATTATCGAAAGTCTTCCGCAACTCGGTGGACAACTTTCTGCGCTTTACCCTGAAAAATACATATATGACGTAGCGGGTTTCCCAAAAATTCGCGCCCAACAACTCATTGACAACTTGAAAGAACAAATGAGCAAATTTAACTCAACTGTTTGCTTAGAACAGTCTGTCGAGAAGTTAGAAAAATTGGAAGATGGGACATTTAAGCTGACAACAAATAAAGAAATTCACTACTCAAAAGCGGTCATCATTACTGCTGGAAACGGGGCGTTCCAACCTCGCCGTTTAGAACTTGAGAGTGCTGTACAGTACGAAGGTAAAAACTTACATTACTTCGTTGACGATTTGAATAAATTTGCAGGTCAAAATGTACTTGTATGCGGTGGTGGTGACTCTGCAGTTGACTGGGCGCTTATGCTTGAGCCAATCGCTAAAAAAGTAACGATTGTGCATCGTCGCGATAAATTCCGCGCTCACGAACATAGCGTCGAAAATTTAATGAACTCATCTGTTGATGTAAAAACTCCGTTCGTTCCTGTCGAATTGATCGGAGATGAAAACGGTATCAAACAAGTGGTTTTAGAAGAAGTCAAAACAAAAACGCGTGAAACGATTGACGTTGACGCAGTCATTGTTAACTATGGCTTCATTTCTTCCCTTGGCCCAATTAAAGAGTGGGGGTTAGAAATTGAGAAAAACTCCATTAAAGTAAATTCCAAAATGGAAACAAATATTCCAGGGGTATATGCGGCAGGCGATATTTGCACATACGAAGGAAAAGTGAAATTAATTGCTTGCGGATTTGGTGAAGCACCAACAGCAGTCAACAATGCGAAATCATACATTGATCCAAACGCAAAAGTACAACCACTTCATTCCACATCGATGTTTGAATAATTCGAAGCCCCTCTCCTAAGAGAGGGGCTTCGAATGATCATTTTCATTCGCCACATTTTCAATCGTGGCAGCTACTTCCTCCTTCGATAGAGAGGCTCGCAACTGCTCCATTTTTTTTTCTAACTTTTTTGTATAATTTCGCATCTTTACAAACTTCCATCCACCAACGAGAAAAACGATGAATGCACCAACTGTAACAGAACCTAAAATAACAATCACTAATGGTGTTTCAAAATAACCGACAATATAGTTCACTTTCACGTTTTGGATATTCGCAATAGAAAATAACGCTACAATTAGTGCAAACCCAAGAGCGAAGATGATATTCCTCTGCCCTTTCATATTTAACATTCCTCCGGCGTACCAGCATGAGTCGCTGTGCGGAACGATGAACCGCAACCACATGAGGCAATAGCGTTCGGATTATGAATCGTAAATCCTCCACCCATCGCTCCTTGTTCATAATCAATCGTCGTTCCTTTTAATACAAGTGCACTTTCTTTATCGACTAATATGCGCAAACCGTTTTGTTCAAACTCATGATCGTCCTCACGTTTATTGTGTTCAAATCCCATCGCATAAGATAATCCGCTACACCCTCCGCCGTACACACCGACACGAAAATAAGCGTGTTCTTCTCCGCTTTCTTTCATCATCTGTTTTACTTGTTCTACAGCTTTTTCTGTTAACAAAACAATTTGTTCCATTCGATCTCACTCCTTTTTAATAGTAGTATACACCTGTACAAATCGTTTCGGCTGCTCCACGCATCAACACATCACCATTTTCTTTCCACGTAATGTACAAATCTCCACCAGCTAAATGAACAACCGTTTCTTCGTTTCGCTTCGTTTTTCCGTTTAATACGGATGCCACAACCGCTGCACAAGCTCCTGTTCCGCACGCTTGCGTCACACCAGACCCTCGCTCCCACACGCGAAAATGGAGTTCACGGTCATTTACCACTTCCACAAACTCTACATTAATTCCTTCTGGAAAACGCTCATCTTTTTCAACAATCGGTCCAAGAGAAGTGACGGGAGCATCCTCGATCTGATCCACATAAAATACAGCATGAGGATTCCCCATCGATACACCTGTCATATAATACGTATGCCCTTCAAATTCGATCGGTTCACTAACGACAATGTCATCCTCTTTTCCTATCATCGGTATTTCAACACGAGATAAACGAGGTTTTCCCATATTTACTTCTACACTATTGACCTTCCCATCTTCAACAAACACACGAGCTTCCACAAGGCCTGATAACGTTTCAATGAGAAACTGTTCCTCCTGAACAATTCCGTGTTCATATGCATATTTCGCTACACACCTCAACCCGTTGCCACAGTTTTTTCCTTCCGATCCATCGCTATTAAAAATACGCATTTTCACTGGAGCTACATCGGATGGACAAATTAAAATAAGCCCATCTGAACCAATTCCCGTATGCACATTTGACACACGTTTTGCGATATATGATAATTCTTCTTCTGTTAAACACTCTTTAAACATATTTACATAAATATAACTATTTCCTAGACCATGCATTTTCGTAAATGAAAAACTTCTCATACTTCCCCTCCGCATACATCTTTAATAACACTATACATCGTCATCATAACCGTGACAACTTTTTTACAAATACATAAAAAGTCGCAGGCAATCCGAGAAACATATAGTATAATATGACTATCAATCATACAAGGCAGGGAACATAATGGATATTTTATATGATCGTACCGTCACATGTCTTGTTTGTAAACAAACATATACAACCAAAAAAGTTCGTTCACGTTTCATCCGCCCGGTCCAACACGATACGGACTTTTGTTCATATTATGCTAGTGAAGAAGCGAATCCGCTCTTATATTACGTCCATGTTTGTCCACACTGTGGATTTGCGGCAACAGAGGAATTTTCAACATATTTCCCACCACAAACATTGGAAACAATCCAACAAAATATTTGCGCCAATTGGTGTGGGAAAAACTACGGTGGGGCGCGAACATTTGCTGAGGCGATTGATACATATAAACTCGGCATTTATTCTGCCATATTGAAAAAAGAAAAACATATTGCACTTGCTGGACTTTATATGCGTCTCGCATGGTTGTACCGTTCAAAACAACAACATGAAGAAGAACAGCGGTTCATGCGCCTAGCACTCGAACAGTACATCGCTTCTTATGAAACGGATGATTTTATTCATACACATATGTCAGAAGTGCGTTTATTGTATTTAATCGGCGAACTGTACCGTAGAATAGGAAAAGAAAAACAAGCGATTATTTACTTTTCACGTGTGATCGCACGAAAAAAAGAGACAATCGAAAAGGGAATCGTCAACATGGCTTATGACCGTTGGCAAGAAATTCGTGAAGAAAAAAAGGGGGCACAATAGCCCCCTAAAACATGGGATTTTCCTCAATATATGCATAAACTCGTTCAACAAGTTGATCCGCATTCTCTGCTGTGACAATCTCCCCATTTACCATCGCAAACAACATATTGGCACATTTCCCACAATACCCTAAACAACCATATTCAATAATATCTAAGTTAGGATCTTTCTCTAATTGCTCTAGGGCACGTTGGGAACCATTTGCTAAATTGCTTATACAAAATTCAACGATCGGTCTTAACACTATATTCACCTCAATCTTATTATTATAACACTTTCACAAAAAATGATGTAATATTACCATCAAAAAAACATCTTAATTATTCATGATTCACGAAAAAATGTTGTTATTTTGTCACAATTTCGCTATACTTTTAGTGGTCGAATTTTATCAAAAGGGGAAAGCTTCCATGAGAAACCTCGTGCTACTTGGCGGCGGATACGGAAATATGCGCATTTTACTCCGCATCCTTCCAAATTTACCGGAACACATTCATATTACATTAATTGATCGCATTCCATACCATTGCTTAAAAACCGAATATTACGCTTTGGCTGCTGGGACGATTAGCGACCAGCATATTCGCGTCCCGTTCCCAGAACATCCTCGCCTCTCTTATGTGTTCGGTGAGGTCCAAAAAATTGATCTTCATCACGAAGTCGTTCACCTTCAAGATGGGACGTGCATTCCATACGATGACTTAGTCATCGGATTAGGTTGTGAAGACAAATATCACGGTGTCCCCGGTGCAGACATTTTTACTTATAGCATTCAAACTATCGATAAAGCAAGAGAAACGTACCAAAAGCTAAGCAATCTCCCACCGCATAGCATTGTCGGCGTCGTTGGAGCTGGATTAAGCGGTGTGGAGTTGGCAAGCGAGCTAGTAGAGAGTCGTCCAGATTTACACGTGAAACTGTTTGATCGCGGCACACGTATTTTGTCTATGTTCCCTGAACGGCTAAGTCATTATGTGGA
Source organism: Anoxybacillus flavithermus (assembly GCA_002243705.1). Taxonomy (GTDB): domain Bacteria; phylum Bacillota; class Bacilli; order Bacillales; family Anoxybacillaceae; genus Anoxybacillus; species Anoxybacillus flavithermus. The sequence goes on along the minus strand of CP020815.1, from coordinate 985,254 downwards.
ACAATGGTTTCATTCACATGGTGTTGAGCTTATTCGCCAATCCAATATTACAAAAGTCGAAGAACATACGTTGTATAACCACGATGAAGCTATCCACTGTGATGCGATTGTGTGGACTGCCGGCATTCAACCGAATCGCGTCGTTCGCGAACTGAATGTCGAAAAAGACAATCAAGGACGTGTTGTGTTAACACCTAGACATCACATACCGAATATAGAAAATGTATACGTCGTTGGGGACTGTGCAAGCTTACCGCATGCCCCGAGCGCTCAACTTGCTGAAGGTCAAGCAGAACAAATCGCCCAAGTGTTGCAAAAGCGGTGGAAAGGTGAAGAACCACCAAGCGAATTTCCACCAATTAAATTAAAAGGCGTTTTAGGATCATTAGGCAAAAAGCATGGATTTGGTCTCGTTGCTGATCGTCCACTAACCGGTCGCGTCCCACGCCTTTTAAAATCAGGTGTTTTATGGATGTACAAATACCATAACGGATATTAATTTCCTATATTTTTCGTATAAATTCAGAAAAGACAAGAGCGTATGTTATATATGCTTTCCAAACGTTCCGTTGAACATAAAGCACAAATTACTCATTTGCGTTTTGTAAAATGAATGAGGGCGAGTTACTTCGCCCTTTTTTCAATCGCTTCATAAATGTTTTTTAATTTCGGATTTCCTTCATCAACAATCTCACCATCAATAACAACAACCGGATAAAATAAATCTTCATCGATGATCTTTTGCGCAAACTGACGCTTTTCATCATCTTCTGGTGGTGAAAAAATATCAACATACACAAACTGAAATGAATGGTTCGGATATTTTCGCGAAACAGCAGCTTGAAGCCATTCATACGTATCTTTTGATGACGGAGCACCGACACAAGAAGCACAAATCATATCCGCTCCATACACGCATATTTCGATCATCATTCATCTTCTCCCCTGGAAAAAAGTTAAGTAACGTGAATAGATTTTTTTCATCATGATGATTATAATAAAATTAGTGAAAGGAGTCGATGAAAATGGCAGATCAAGATATTAAACAACAAGTGCAAGAAGTATTAGATAAACTTCGCCCATTTTTACTTCGCGACGGCGGAGATTGCGAATTAGTTGATGTAGAAGATGGCGTTGTTAAACTTCGCCTTCTCGGCGCATGCGGTAGCTGCCCAAGCTCAACGATTACGTTAAAAGCCGGAATCGAGCGCGCATTGCTTGAAGAAGTTCCTGGCGTTGTTGAAGTTGAACAAGTGTTCTAAAAGTAAAAAGGGTGTCCCAAAAATGATTGGGCACCCTTTTCATTTCTCTAACGCCATTTTATAGACACAGCTACCTGTCTCCTCTACTGACAACATCCGAACATCGCTATACGGAAACGCCACTTTCAACGCATGATATACTTTCTCTCCTTGCCCTCGTTCCGCAAAACATAGCACCGTCGGACCAGCACCGCTTAATGCAACACCAAAGGCGCCATTTCGTTTCGCCACCGTACGAACATGTTGCAATTCAGGCACGAGACTTTCCCGATATGGTTGATGAAATACATCTGCATCCATCATTTCACCAACAAGCGACCAGTTGTGTGTAAGCAATGCAGCTACAAGAACATTACTAATTGCGCTTGCTTCTACCGCCTGCGCACGCGTAAATGCGCTCGGAAGAACGGTGCGCGATTTTTTTGTTTCCAGTTCATACGCTGGGATGACAGCTATTAAATCAATCGGTATATGTGGGATGTTCACAACATGTGTGCGTTCATTTAAATGACTACCGATCACTAGCCCTCCATACAAAGAGGCGCCAACATTATCAGGATGCCCTTCGTATACGCTCGCTGCCCGCATTTTCTCTTCTTGCGACAAACAAAGACATCCTAACTCATTCGCCAACTCAATAGCAGCCACAATGGCTGCAGCACTGCTACCAAGCCCACGAGTAAACGGAATATTGCTTGAGACAAATACGTGACAAGGCGGCAACGTTACACCATACTCGCTTGCTAATTTACTTGCTACTTGATAAATTAAATTACTTTCATCGGTTGGAATGCTTTTTACTTCATCTGTTTTTGGGATAAATTCCCACGATTCTGCACGCACGACTTCCAATGTTAAATGTAACGATACCGCTAATCCGATCGAGTCAAAGCCAGGACCGAGGTTGGCTGTGCTTCCTGGAACGACAATTTTTAACATCTCCCCATCATTCATTGAAGAACAGCTCCTTGAATGTGCGCAAACACCGCTTCCTCATCATTCGGCAAGACGATCGGGTGAACTTTCATCGCTTCCATCGCTACATTCGGATCTTTCAACCCATTTCCTGTAAGAACGGCAACAACACGGCTTCCTTTTGCAATTTCCCCGCTTTCTACTTGCTTCATTACACCTGCAACAGATGCGCACGAAGCAGGTTCTGCAAATATTCCTTCTTCGCGTGCAAGTAGACGATACGCATGTAAAATTTGTTCGTCTGTTACTTCATCAATTTTTCCACCTGATTCATTCGCAGCTTGAACAGCATATTCCCAACTCGCTGGGTTACCAATTCGAATTGCTGTTGCAATCGTTTCAGGATTTTCGATCACTTTATTACGTACAATCGCTGCCGCCCCTTCCGCTTCAAATCCGCGCATTTCTGGTAATTTTGTGCCATGCTTTTCATGAAATTGCTTGAACCCTTTCCAATACGCTGTAATATTTCCTGCATTTCCGACTGGTATGGCAAGAACATCTGGCGCCTGCCCGAGTTGTTCGCAAATTTCAAACGCTGCGGTTTTTTGCCCTTCGATGCGATACGGATTGACCGAATTAACAAGCGTGACTGGAGCCAGCTCGCTCAAACGGCGCACCATTTTTAGCGCATGATCGAAATTTCCTTGAATCGCAACAATTTCTGCTCCATACATAACCGCTTGTGCCAACTTCCCAAGCGCAATTTTCCCATCAGGAATGACGATGATGCAACGCATATTCGCCCTCGCAGCATACGCCGCGGCCGCAGCGGACGTGTTACCTGTCGAAGCACAAATGATCGTATCGCTTCCTTCTTCCTTTGCCTTAGCGACAGCCATCACCATTCCGCGATCTTTAAACGATCCTGTTGGGTTTGCCCCCTCTGTTTTAACATATAACTCGATACCGAGTTTTTCAGACAAATGAATAAGCGGAATGAGTGGCGTATTTCCTTCATTTAACGATAACAGCGGCGTTTGATCGGTCACTGGCAAATAGTCACGATAATGATGTAACAACCCTTTCCACATTACAATGCACCTTCCCCTTCTACGCGATACGAGCTTTTCACTTCTTCGACAACTTCTAAATCACGCAATTGCTGCAATACATCACGATAATCTTTTAAGGACGCTTGATGTGTAACGAGTACAATTTCAGCTAAATCTTTTTGTTTTAAAGGAAGTTGTAAAATTTTCTCGAAACTTACTCCCCGTTCTGAAAAGAGTGATGTAATTTTCGCAAAGGCCCCCACTTGATCTTTCACATGAATACGTAAAAAATATTTCGAGTATATTTCGCTATCGTCTTTTAACTGCTTATCGTATTGCGGAGTAACTGCACTTCTTCCATTCACCCCAAGACGCATGTTTTTCATGACGGCAACTAAATCGGACACAACAGACGTTGCTGTCGGCAAACTTCCTGCCCCCGGACCGTAAAACATCGTCTCCCCAACTGCTTCCCCATAAACGTAAACTGCATTATATTCATCGTTTACAGACGCAAGTGGATGCGTTTCTGGTAGCAATGTCGGTTGTACACTCACTTCTACTTTTTCGCCATCTCGATGGGCAATACCGATTAATTTCATTGTATAACCGAGCCGTTTGCTATAGTTTAAATCTTCTTCCGTAATGCCAGTAATCCCTTTTACGTATACATCTTGTAAATCAATATTCATCGAAAAGCCAAGCCGAGCTAAAATGGCCATTTTCCGTGCTGCATCTAGTCCTTCTACGTCTGACGTCGGATCTGCTTCGGCATAACCAAGCGCTTGCGCCTCCGCTAATACTTCTTCATACGGCCGATTAAATTTGCTCATTTTTGTTAAAATGTAATTCGTCGTTCCGTTGACAATCCCCATCATTTTCGTAATGCGGTCAGAAGCTAATCCGTCCACAAGGCTGCGTAAAATTGGAATGCCTCCTGCTACACTTGCTTCATAAAATAAGTCACAACCGTACTCAGATGCAACGGAGAGCAACTCTGTACCGTATAATGCCATTAAATCTTTATTCGCTGTAACGACATGCTTTCCATTTTTTAATGCTTGTAATATATATTGGCGCGTTTCTTCAATGCCTCCCATGACTTCAATGACAACATCAATGTCCGGGTCGTTAATCACTTCTTCTACATGTGTTGTTAATACTGCCTCTGGCAAAACGACATCTCTTTTTTTATCACGATCACGCACCGCAACTTTTTTTATTTCAACAGGGCAACCAATTTGGTGCATCAATTTATCTTGATGATTTTTAATAATTTTAACTACCCCACTACCAACCGTTCCTAATCCTAACAATCCAACTGATACGCTTTTTACCATCTTCCCCACCTCTTGTTCTTCTGTAATGAACATTTGTTTTTTTATAGTAGACATTATAGAGGATGTCTATTTCTTTTACAATCCTTATTTTCATTATCGTACCATATGAAAACGCTTTATGTTTAAAAATTTTCTAAAAAAATAAAAAAAGAGCCCTTTGGCTCTACACAGGAGTATAAGGTTCTCTCCCTTCTAAGACAGCGATCACGTTGCGACAACATAGTTGCATCATTGCGTAGCGCGTCTCCTTCGTTGCACTTCCGATATGTGGTAGTGTAACAACATTTGGTAATTGTAAAAGTGGATGATCCGCACGAATCGGTTCTTCTACAAATACATCTAATCCTGCTGCGGCAATCTGTCGATCAATTAATGCATCATACAGCGCTTTTTCATCGACAACCGCTCCACGTCCTGCATTAATGAAAATAGCCGATGATTTCATTTTTATAAATGCTTCACGATTAAACAATTGATACGTTTCGTTCGTTAAAGGAGTTAAACAGACGACAAAATCCGCTTGTTCAAGCAACTCATCAAACGAACAATACGTTGCACCAAGCGTTCGTTCCGCTTCAATATTTCGCGAACGATTATAATATAACACGCGCATATGAAATCCTTTTGCTCGATGTGCAACAGCTTGCCCGATTTTCCCCATACCGACAATTCCAATCGTTTTATGGTGAACATCTGTCCCTGCAAGTAACAGCGGGCTCCAACTCTTCCATTCTCCCTTTTTTATAAACTCCGTTGCTTCAACTAGTCTCCTTGCTGTTGCTAACAACAAAGCGAATGTTAAATCCGCGGTCGTTTCTGTCAACACATCGGGCGTGTTACAAACAATAATCCCGCGTTTTGTCGCTGCGTTTACATCAATATTGTCGTAACCGACTGCTACATTCGCAACAACGCGTAGATGAGGGCTGTTTTTTAATAGCTCCTCATCAATGCGATCAGATAGCATCGTAATCAGCGCTTCCGCCCGATTTGCTTCTTGAAGCAATATGTCGCGTGGAACAACAAGATGCTCATGTGGCCACATGTTTACATCATATTTGTCGTATAACGGAGCAACAATATCGTCCGGTAATTTTCTTGTAATAAACACATACGGTCTTCCCATCTTTTTAACCCCTTTCGCACATTGTCCTCCGTTTTATTGTAGCACATTTATAACCAGTCAAGACGAGGAATGGAAACAGTAGTCATGTCATGAAAATGGCGAAGTTTTTGTTCATACACATCACTCTCTTCAAACACTTGTCTCAATTGCTGTTCATAGCCTTGTCTTATGTCTCCTGCTGTTCCGTAATAGTTTTCAATTGCTTGAAAATAATGAAGCGGGAATAGTAAGCGGGCATAAATCATCCGCCAAGCAAAACGACTAAGTGTTTGCACCCGTTCATACGTCCGTAAAAAATGCGTAATCGTTCCGTCTACTTGTTTCATAAGCCATTGCGTTCGTATCCATTCTGCTATATCGCGACCTGCATGATCACACACCCAATCCGTCGGTATTTTCCCCATCTCCCATGCTTCAGGCGCAAATTGTTCATGACAAATGGTTCGCATATCGCTACGCATGGGAACTTCGTCTAATTGCGTATCTACGACATACTGAATCGCATTTTCAGCTAAGCCTAAGTAATACGGAAATGTCTCAATAAATAATTCGTCCATTTCACTTTTTTCAGACGATCTCACTTGCCATTGCCAAAACTGTTCTAATTGATCAATACGTTGTCCCCACAGCTCGCCCCATTGTCCGAATCGGTTTCTTGTGGAAACATCATACGGATACGTGCGCCCGCGCTGATGAAATAATGCAAGCTGTTGTGCTAAATTGTCTGTTTCATTTCTCTTTTCCATTTTCCACACACTGACTTGCATCCCTTGTAACTTTCCAACAAATCGACCTGTCTTCGTCGGAAGCAACGTTGCAATCGTTTCGTCACCTTGCGTTCGCATATACATCGCCATGTAGTATAACTGCTGTATGTCGCTTTCTCTCTCATCCGTCGGTATCGCAACATATATGTCATTTCCACTTCGAACAATAAAACGATCATTTTTTGTTTCCATATGATCGACACGAAAATAATCATCCATGCACATCCCTCCTTCTTTCATGTATATGTTTAAAAAATACGTATAAACTTCATATGAGAGAGGAAATGAACGCACGTTTCATAAAAAAAGCACATACATTGTAAAAAATAAAAAATGAAATAGGTGAAGTTGGATGGAGGAAAAGAAAATAGGAAAAATGGAGCAAATCGCTCGACAATGGCTCGCAAATCGCGGAGTAACCATCGAACATATTGCGGAACTCGTTTATTATTTACAATCTAAATATCATCCTGACTTACAAATGGACGAATGTATTCATAACGTCAACCGAGTCATTGCAAAACGCGAAGTGCAAAATGCGCTATTTACCGGCATTCAGCTCGATATTTTAGCGGAAAAAGGATTGTTGGAAGAACCTCTTCAATCGTTTATCGCAAAAGACGAAGGACTATATGGAGTCGATGAAATTTTAGCTCTGTCCATCGTTAACGTATATGGTTCCATTGGTTTTACGAATTACGGTTACATCGATAAACAAAAACCGGGTATTTTAAAACAATTAAATGATAAATCTTCAGGTTACTGTCATACATTTTTAGATGATATCGTTGGGGCGATTGCTGCTGCCGCTTCAAGTCGTTTAGCACATCGCGCCGCCCACGTTGAATAAACGATTGTTTTCCCTTCAGCGATAGCCAATATAAACTGTAATACTAAAAAAGCAAGGCTAACCCCAAGACGCATTTGCGTTTTAGGGTTAGCCTCTTTTATATACGTTCCATCCATTCTTTTAACGAATCGACGACATATGTCGGTTGTCGGTCATACGCTTGCAACATATCCTTTGTCGTTACACCCGTATGAACGAGAAGCGTATCTATTCCGGCATTCATTCCAGCCATAATATCTGTATCGTAGTTATCCCCGATCATTAACGTTTCTTCTTTCGGCACACCGAGCACTTCAAGCGCCTGTTCCATAATGATTTTTTCTGGCTTCCCAATAAAAATCGGTTTCGTCTGTGTCGATACAGCGACAACAGATGTGAGCGAACCGTTTCCTGGCAACAGTCCACGTTCTGTTGGAATGGCGATGTCTCCATTTGTTGAAATAAACATCGCTCCGTTGCGAACAGCTAAGCAGGCGATCGCTAATTTTTCATAATTAATGCTGCGGTCAATGCCCATTACAACAACTTCTGCATCTTCATTCGCAAATGAAAACCCTTTTTCTTCAAGCGCTCGACGAATGCCGTCTTCTCCAATTACATAAACAGAAGCATTCGGCTTTTTCTCATAAATATAATTGGCTGTTGCTTGACTCGTTGTAAATACTTGCTCTTTCGTTGCAGGGATGCCAAATCTTCGTAACTTTTCAGCTACTTGTTCTGGCGTGCGTGAAGAATTATTCGTGACAAACAAATACGGAATGCCTTTCGCATGGAGGCGATGCACAAAAGCACATGCCTCTTCGATTCGTTCGGTCCCACGATACATCGTACCATCTAAATCAATTAAATACCCTTTATATGTTTTCACTTTTGCCACTCCTTTTGACAACTTGCACGTTCAAACTTTAACGCAAAACAGCTATACTTGTCAAAAAGAGAGTAGCGACTGTCAACGATTGTTCATTTTTTTCGCTTAATATGGTAACGGCACGCATCGTCCCCATCAGCTAAACATGTCTTTGGCACAATGTCCGCCTCGTGAATAAGCGTCTCAAACAACTTTCGTTCGCATTCACAAGCAATCGGATACGCTTGGGCAACCTCTGCAATCGGACAGTTATGTTCCACTAATTCGAATGAACCGTCATCGTACTGTAACAACTCTGACATATATCCATGTTCATTTTGTACCGCCACAAGTTCCTTTATTTTTTCATCAAACGATTTATGACCAAATTGTTGTTCGTATAGCTTTCTCATCCGTTCTTGTCGGTTTTGAAACAAATCTGCTACAATTTGCTTCCCGCCCATCTGTTCTAAATCAGCTAAAAAATCAAGCATCGTTTGTTGATAATGGCGTGGAAACCGTTGATGTCCTTTTGCGCTCAACTGATATACGTTCGTTGGCCTTCCCATCGGCTGGCGAACAAGCGTCGATTCGATCAATTCTTCACGCTCTAATGCACTTAAATGACGGCGCACAGCCATTTCTGTAATTTGCAATTGTTCCGCCATCTCACCGACAGTCAATCGTTTTTGCACTTTTAACATTTTTAAAATTTGCTCTTTTGTAGAAGAGGTTTTTTTTCGCATCAATTTTCACCCTCTTCCATTTTATACGATTTTCCCTATACGCACAATTTTTAAACATTTTCGTTTAAAAAGGCAGACACTGGGCCTAGCTCATCATGTAAGTATGTGCGAATAGCATGCGGAAAAGAAAGAAGAACATGCTTATGACGTTGCAACACTTCCAACAATTCGTCATGCGGCACAGCGATGTATTGTTGAACGAGCTTTTTACGGAAATGAATGATTTGTTTTAGCGCTTCTCCATCTTCAGCTGAAAGGACACGTTCATCGACTAAAATATCAATAATGTCCTCATAACTCCCTGGATCACGCATAATAAAACCATCAATCATTGCGTTTCCTACATCAATGATCGATTCAATAATGACATGTGCGATGCGCTCAAGCGCGAGTTTCTCGATCGGTGTATGAAACGGTTGCTCCACATAATGAACGATTTGCTCCATATATTGCAATGTTTTTTCGATTTTTTGACGGTCAACAAAATACATCATCCATCTTCCCTTCTGTTTTTTATTTTATTGTAGCATAGCGCTTTCTTTTACACATCTAACAGAAATTTGTTAAGATGAAGAAGCAAACAAAAACATACGGAGGTTTGAATATGGAGCGTTTCTTTTTATATGATGACACAGTCGATACGAAAACACGTTTTGTCAGCTTCGTTGGCAAAAATGAACGGTTTGATTTAGCGATCGTCCAAACAGACCGCTTTTACGGGAAAGTGCTTGTTCTTGATTTACAAAGTAATCGGTTTGCTATTATCGGTTCAGACGACCTACAAGAACCCGGATATATTGAACATGCATACAATATCCATGAAGAGGAAGCAAACGAATTACGAAACTTTTTACATGAAATCGTCGGTTAAAGGATACGCTATGTAAAAAACGAAAGGAAGCGTTCATATGACCGATGAAACATATCATGATTTTTCAACGGTAGAAGCAAGAAAAAATTTTCTCGTTCCAGAGACGTTGCCTGAAGGTCCATATGGCGCGCCGCGTGGTGAACATGAACCTGTACAAAATAAAAGTACCCCGTGGCGAGAAGGACAGCGATATTATAGTGCATTTAATTACGAGTACAAATCGCTTCATCAAAACATTCCACGCCAAGATCCAGGGGCACATCCCGTTCATGACGATCTAGACGAGAACGGACAACAACCATATTCATAAAAAATAGGTCAGGTGTCCTGACCTATTTTTTCACTTTCCGCAACACAAAATATGCACATCCAAAATTGCAATATTCAAACAAATATTCCGACAACGTGCTTATTTTCGTATCATATGTCGCCTTTTGATTATGATCATCAAAAAAGCCTCGCAAACGAAGTTGGTTATATCCCCAATCGCCGACAATGTAGTCATATTTATTTAAAATGTCTGTGTAGCGAGCACGAAACGCTTCTTCATTGAACCCGTTACGCACATTTTCCACGAGCTCGTAACATGTATTATGAACGCAAATCATAGTCCTCACCTCTTCTTTCCATTTCTATCATAAAACATGTCTTTCTTCCAGGCAATCACCATTATGATCCTTTCCATAAAACGAATAATAAAAAAGAAGGGGGGAGTTACTTTGCGTAATACATGGTTATTGACAGGGATTAGCACCATCGCTTTATTATCTGGCTGTGCTCAAATGAACGAATCCACATCTTTGTATGAAAAAAGCGGAACCACCATTAACGTCCGTTCACGAAACGATTTATATAACGAACATGGCGTAAAAAATGGAATGGATTCACGGCTTACTAATTTCGGTTACGTCCGTCATCAAAAAAGCCCTATTCCAGGGGACACGACACAATACGCGACCATTCCAGTATTAAACCGTGAAAACGTTGCGGACTTAATTAGCAAATTGTGCACGCAGCTTCCGAACGTTTATGACGTCGGGACGCTCGTCACAGATGATACGGTGTTCGTCGTTTACAAAACAGATAGTACAAATCGGTTTGAAACAGCCGATCAAGTGAAAAAAACAGCTATTTCTGTCGTTCCACGTTATTATCACGTATATGTTTCAGACAACCCGCGCATGTTTCAAGATATTGAGCGCTTCGGACGTTTAGATGCTAATAGCCGAAATATCGATCAAATTTTACAACAGACAATTAAGGAAATGCTTAAATCGCCACAAGGAAGAAAAGTAAGTAGCGGGGAAAACGAAAATGGCGTGCAACGCGAAGAAATGAACATGATGCAATAAATGGGGGAGGATGTCCTGCTTACATCGTGAGGACATCCTCTTTCGTATTGTTACTCATTTATTTTTGCTGATTGTACTTGTTCATCCGCATGATAAGAAGAGCGAACGAGCGGACCGGACTCACAATGGCTAAATCCTTTCGCTAACGCAATCTCTTTCAATTCCATAAACTCATGAGGATGGTAATATTTTTCTACTTTTAAATGTTTTTTTGTTGGTTGTAAATATTGTCCAATCGTTAAAATGTTGACTCCTACAGCTCGTAAATCGTCCATCGCTTCTAAAATTTCTTCTTTTGTTTCACCAAGCCCGACCATTAAGCTAGATTTCGTTGGAATGTCCGGTTGCATTTCTTTTGCACGGCGCAAAAATTCGAGTGAACGTTCATACGTGGCGCGTGCACGCACACGTGGAGTGAGGCGACGAACCGTCTCAATATTATGGTTCAAAATATCTGGACGCGCGTCCATTAACGTTTTTAAGTTTTCATACACGCCACCCATATCAGACGGCAATACTTCGATCGTCGTTAATGGATTTTTACGACGAACGGCGCGAACTGTCTCTGCAAATACAGCTGCCCCACCATCTTTTAAATCATCGCGCGCTACAGCAGTCACAACGACATGTTTTAAATTCATTAAACGGACGGATTCAGCGACGCGCTCTGGTTCTTGCCAATCTAGTTCCGTTGGCAAGCCTGTTTTAACGGCACAAAAGCGGCAAGCACGTGTACATACATCACCTAAAATCATAAACGTTGCGGTGCGGCGAACCGCCCAACACTCATGAATATTTGGACAACGCGCTTCCTCACATACCGTGTGCAATTGTTTTTCGCGCATCATTTTTTTTAAGCCTGTATAATGTTCGTTCGTATTTAACTTTATTTTTAACCATTCTGGTTTGCGAAGGTGCTGTTCTTTTGTTGACATGTTTTTCACGCTCCACTCGTTAATGTACATTACCCATTATACGAGTTATTGCCTTACAATACAAAACAGTTTGTTTTTCCAACATTTTTTATTTATGAAAACAGTCAATTACCCCAAACTAATGATATGAACATCGGAGAAAGGAGAAAAAATGCGTGAAAACATTATGGTGCATCATCTTTCTTCTTTTCATGCCGCTACAATCATTCGCTGCTGCACCAAATGATTTGTACGAGAAACGAATGGAACTCTATAAAAAGGCCGAAGCGATTTCTTTCATCCCATGGTACTATTTTGCCGCTGTTGATCAATATGAACGGAACATTCGCCAAGCACGTAGAGATCTACCGAAACCAACAGGATTCATTAGCATTTATATCCCCCCTGAACGTTGGGCAGGTCCGCTCAACAAAAATCAAGAAGATCAAAATCCGTTCACCATTAGCCAATTTGGTGGCATAGGGATAGATGGAAATGGCGACGGCATCGCTGATCGAACAAGCGATGAAGATGTATTATTTTCGTTTGCTCGCTTTTTACGATCGTACGGCACAGATCATACGCATATTAAAATGGCGCTATGGGATTATTATGAGCGAAGCAAAACCGTCGATATCATTTTAGGAAAAGTGAAGCTATATAAACATTTTGGGAAGCTACAACTCGATCAATATGCCTTTCCGATTCCGCGACGATTTGAATATAGCTATCGGAGTACATGGGGGGATGCACGTGGCTGGGGTGGCCGACGTATTCATGAAGGAACAGACATTTTTGCACATTACGGCACACCAGTTCGCTCAACATGCTACGGCATCGTTGAATTAAAAGGATGGAACAAATATGGGGGATGGCGTATCGGTATTCGCGATATAAACAATACGTATCATTACTTTGCACACTTAAACGGATTTGCTAACGGTTTAGAAGAAGGAACAGTTGTGGAACCTGGCATGTTAATCGGATCAGTCGGTAGCTCGGGGTACGGTCCGCCCGGAACGTCAGGTAAATTTCCACCGCATCTCCACTACGGCATGTATAAAGATAACGGCTATACGGAATGGTCGTTTGATCCTTATCCTTACTTAAAACAATGGGAGCGACAAGAACGCATGAAAAAAAGATGAGGATTTCCCCTCATCTTTTTTATGATTGACGGCTTTTCTTTACTGCATGAGCGACGCTCGCTGCAAAACCTCCCCAAATAATAACCATGCCAACAACCATCATAATCAATGCACTTGTTTCCATCAGCTCGAAACCTCCTTATCCGTTGGAACGGACAATACGCCATCTCTCCAACGTTTTACTGAAAGGACAAAACCGAGAACGATAACGAGTGCCGCAATCGTCCAACCATACTTCACAACAAATAGTGTATCGTACCCACCGTAATTTTCTTTCAAGTTTGTTTTTATGCTATCAAACATCATATAACCTAATACGATTGGTGTAATAACAGAGAGCGAAACTTTCCACCATGCACCGATCATAATATCCGATACGCTGTTTGCATGTGTTTGAAGCGCATTAAGTTGTTTTAATACCCATGCGATAACAATCACTTCAATTAGACCGACAAGCGCAACACCGAAGTTATTAATAAAATAGTCGACCACATCTAAGAAATATAATCCACCGTTTGTTGCAAACACGAGCGAGATTAACGCCGCTAATCCGCCGCCACCAAGAACGGCTTTCGCGCGAGAAATACCAAGCTTTTCTTGAAATGCCGCTACATATGTTTCCGAAATGGAAATGAGAGATGTCAAACCAGCTAACGTTAGCGAAAGGAAAAATAACACGCCGAAAAATTCATTAAACGCTGGAAATTGGTTAATAATTTGTGGGAAGACAACAAACGCTAACCCGACGCCCCCTTTAACGACTTCGTTTACTGCTACACCCTGTTGGTGAGCTAAAAAACCGAGTGCGCCAAATACGCCAATACCAGCTAATAACTCGAATCCGGAGTTTGCAAAACCGGTAATAAATGCGTTATTCGTAATATCCGATTTTTTTGGTAAATAGCTCGAATAAGTAATCATAATAGCGAATGCAATCGATAAGCTAAAGAAAATTTGGCTATATGCAGCAAGCCATACTTTTCCGTTCATAATTTGATCCCAATTTGGTTTGAAAAATGCATTTAATCCTTCAACTGCCCCATCGAGCGTAACCGCGCGAACGACGATAATAAAGAATAAAACAACGAGCGTTGGCAAGAAAATTTTATTTGCTGCTTCAATTCCTTTACGAACACCTTTATATAAAACCGCCAAGTTAATAATCCAAACAAGAAGAAGCGGAATAAGGACAGCTGGAACTAAACTGCCGAACGTACCTGGCGTTTCTGCTAATTTTAAATACTCACCGAATAAGAAGCCTTCTGTATCTTCTCCCCACTTCGACGTAAAAGCGAAATACGTGTAAGACATCGCCCAAGCAATAACAACGGAATAATACGTTGAAATAACGAATGAAATAAGTACTTGCCACCAACCGATCCATTCCGCTCCTTTGCTTAGGCGAGCAAACGTTAATGGCGCTGAACCACGATACTTATGTCCGAGCGTAAATTCCAATATAAGAATTGGAATGCCCGCCGTTAATAAAGCGAATAAGTACGGGAAGAAGAACGCTCCCCCACCGTTTTCATACGCGACGGCCGGAAACCTCCAAATGTTCCCTAATCCAATTGCCGAGCCAGCTGCTGCTAAAATAAAACCAACACGCGTGCCCCATTGTTGACGATTTTCCATAGTAAGATTACCTCCCTAGTCTTTCCGAACTTTTTTATATGGTCACGTAGAAAAAATATGAGCACCTCCTTGTTCAATTATTTTAATTTTTCAGACTTTTTTGTTTCATTTCAATTTTAAGTATATCAACGGACAAGCCTTTCGTCAAAATAATATTTCAAAAAATAAAATTTTAAGAATTTTTATTATTTAACAGGAAGTTCAATGGACGTATTCCCATCTCCACCTTGATTATAAAACTGTGGAACTTCGCCTTGAATAATTTGGATAGCCACAGGGATATCACTTTGAATCGTTGCCGTTTTTGTCGCAAATGGAATAATAATTTGCACGTTGACTTCAATATGAATTGCTATTTCTATTAAAGCATTATTTATGCCGAACGGACGGATATTTTTATTTACATCTGAATGAACATCCCCAATAACATAAAAACGAACTGGAATACGTGGTCCTAAATTTCCTAATAGTACGTTATTTGTTGCTTGTCCGAGCGGGATATAATAAATGATTCCTTGTTCTTTTTCTGTTTCGATTTGAACGTCTGGAAACTCAAGCGCGGATAATTTTCCTTCCGATGCTGCTTTTAAATTTCGCTGTACGCGGTTTGTCGTTTTGGCTAACACACGATTGACTACTGTTGCATTAAAGTCAATAGCCGAAATTTTTCCTTGCCCATCTTTTTCAATTTTAATAAAGTTTTCGACGTTGAAATCGTCCTCAGCGATTTGTTGATTAATCGCATTGTTTATCACTAAGTTCGCTAGGCGGCGTGTTTCTTTCTCGGCGATCGCCATAAGCGTGGGTTCAATCCCTCTATTAATGAACCAAAGGCTCGCAACAGTCGAAATAATAAAAAAAACGAACGTTATTAAAAATATATAGCGGACGGGTAGCGGTTTTCTTCTTTTGCGTAGTTGCTGATACAACAAAAATCCCCCCTCTCACGCTATATGTATGCGATCAAGCAGGGGATTATTATTTTATTTCATAAGAAGCAAAGCGTCTTTTCCTTTCATTCCACGTGAGATCCCTAATTGTTCAGCCGCAAAAGTGACAGACTCAAGCGGTGCTTCTAACAGTTGGTCAATTGTTCGCACTCCTACTGCTCTTCCTGCGATAATCCCACGATCACGCAATTTTTCGTTTAACAGCGCTACATCTAACGCCCCGCACATAATGTATCCTTTATCATTTGCAACAGCTAACAACGTCGTTTTAGGCAACTGAACAGAAATCGCTGTAAACGGTTCTCCGTCAATCCATAACGGTTTGACCTCAATCATATATTCACGCTCCTTTCCTTTATTCAATGTATGAATAAAGGAACGAAGGGTGCCTACGATTGATACATGTTTTTTAGCTTCCACGCAAGCACATCACGCAACATTTCTGGCATATAATATTGTTTTTTCGCTCGATATATTTCTGGATATAAATGTCCGAACGTAAACATATCAATTGTCGCCACCGCATACGTTTTTTGTTCTTCAATTAGTTGATGATTAATGAAAATGCGACGCACATGTTCTTGACCGTCTATCAGTTGTTCTTTTTCAACAGTAATGCGGTCATACACCATTTGTCCCATTACTTCTCCACGAAATCCAAATCCTTTCAGACGTAACTGTTTCATTTGTTCCGTTTCCGCTTGTAAAATGACTTCTTTTAACTCGCTTCCCCGCAAATATACTTTGCATGGATTAATCGGATGTGGGCAAATGCGGTGAATATCCCCTTTTGTCACAACACCTTTTGGGAGCGAAGACAGTAGCACGCCGGCATTCACCATTGCTACATCACCTTCACACCATTCATTTAACGCTTGCGCAAGAATGGTTGCTAATGGAGATGGAGCAAACCAATCGATATGTAGCGTCTCTGGCAATTGTACAATCGGCTGAGCCAACGCACGAGCAGATTGTGCAATCATATCATTTAATTTTTGTTTTGTTTCTCCGCATTCATATTCTAGCGCTTCCGTATGTTGTACATGCGCCTTCATATCTACTTTTCGACTTTTTTGATCGATCGTCAACGTGACATGCCCAACATAATGACCGAATTTCCCCGCCCCACAGAGTAACGTTTCATTCACCCATTTTCCTTGCTCAAATACATGATGCGTATGACCACCTAAAATCGCCGTTAATTGTGGAAACGTTTCTGCCATTTTTTCGTCATCATTTACGCCTAAGTGAGATAACAAAATAATCGCATCCACTTTTTCCGAAAGCTCTTCCACAAGCTGAGCGACCGTCTCAAATGGATCCGCAACACGCCATCCAAGTAGCTCATAAAACGTCTGAAACGGAACGGTCACCCCAATGAACGCCACGCGAACACACCCGAACGTCATGATAACATACGGCTTCATCCAATGTGGACGTTCTCCGTTTTCATAAAAAACGTTCGCAACAATCACAGGAAATTTGGCATGTGCATATAACGTATCGAGCTGTTCATGACTAAGTGTAATTCCTTCGTTATTCCCGATCGTGACGGCATCGTATGCGGCATCGTTTAAAAGAATGACGTTCGCCTTTCCATCTGATGCTTCTGTCAATGGATGAAACCGATCAATAAAATCACCTATATCTAGCAAAACCATATGCTCGTAGTTTTTCTTATGCTTTCTTCTCTCGTTTTGCAAATAACGAACAATTTTCGGCCATCGTTCAAAATGGCTATGCATATCGTTTGTATGATAAATATGTATCGTCTCCCTCAACGTTTGCAACACACCTTTCTTTTTACAATCCAAGTCCTTGAACGATTAGACGAACACCGAGTAAAATAAGCACCATTCGCAACAGAGTGACAACCGTTTTTCCTTTTAATCGTCGATTCAGCCATACCCCACATTTCGCTCCAATCCATACACCCGGAATAAGCGAAAGCGCAAACGTCCATGCAACATTTCCTATAAACACATGAGTTAGCGAGCTAACAATGGATGATAAAAAAACGATAAACATCGATGTCGCTACCGCCACATGAGGAGGAAATAAAAACAATAACATCATCGCAGGCACCATGAGCGAACCGCCACCAATGCCAAAAAACCCACCGACAAATCCGACAACAAATGCAATGAATGTGGCAATGAGCGGATGATACCCGTACGTCACTTCCTCCCCTTCATTCGTGACATATGTGCTCATCATAGGAAACGTTCGCTTCTTAGACGGTGATAACCGCGATTGAAACATAAGCAAAAACGAAACAGCAATTAAAAATAATCCGAAATAAAGCGAAAAATGTTGCATATGCACATGTTGATTTACCCATGCACCAAGCATTGCCCCCGGTCCACTACCAATGAAAAAAAACAAACCGCTTTTATAGTCCACCATTTTATGCTTCATATATGTTAAAGTTGATGATAATCCATTAAAAATAATGACGACAAGCGATGTGCCAACCGCCATTTGTGGTGAAATCGCTGGCAATACATGTGCGGTGCTTAAAAAAAGAAGCGCGGGAACGATAATGACCCCTCCCCCTAAACCGACAAGACTGCCGATCGTTCCTGCTAAAAAACCAATCACTAACAGAAGTATATATTCCATTTTCATCCCCCATTATGAAAACAAATCTAATTGCCGCGGCGCTAAGTCCGTATACTCAATACTTAACATCTGCAAGAGCTGTTTTGCATTATGAGCGGCATCACCGCCCGAATTGTTGTTAAACAACACGTAAATATGTTCACATTTCGTTTGTAACAGACGAATATGTTTTACCCATTCTTGCAACTCTTGCTCGTTGTATCGATATAAATAACGAACGGCACGCCAATTTTCGTCATCTCGTTTATTCCAACCAGCTACGTTGCGTCCGTGTAGACGAATGAGCGTTTTATTTGGATCTGTCGGATGAAGAACAGTCGGTACCGATCCTTCCCCCGCTTGCGGTTCATCGCAAATGCTATGGATCCAGCGCTCTTCTTCCATAAAGCGCAACGTCTTTTCGTAAAACGGGGGCGAAAACCACGATTGATGACGAAATTCAAGTGCAACGGGGACATCCCCCATTCGTTCCCGACACCAACGTAAATAATGGACATGCTTTTTTTGGCAGTCAAACCACGGTGGAAATTGAAACAACACCATCGCAAGCTTATTTGCTTGCTGAAACGGCTCAATGGATTGCAAAAATGCTGTAAACATCTCCTCTTTGTTTGCATATGGAATGTCGCCACGTTGATGTCCCGTCATTCCTTGATACGCCTTCACGATAAATTGGAATGACGCAGGCGTTTCCGCCATCCATTTTTCAACGTTCTGGCGCGGTTGAATCGCATAAAAATACGCATCAACCTCAACCGTAGGAAAATAAGCGGCATACGCTTGTAGCTTATCTTTTGACGCAAGTCGAGAAGGATATAAACTATCATGATCGCCCCAACCTGTTAATCCGACATAAATCATCTTCATCACCTACATTTATCTTACCATAACATACAAAAAAAGCCGATGACCTGCATCACGCAGATCATCAGCTCGTTTATTACCCAATACTACCTTCCATTTCAAACTTGATTATTTTTGCTTGTTGCATGAGAAAATAACACCTTACAAACGTTGATTTATCAAGGTTTTTCGATTTTTCTTAATCAAACAAAATCATAAACCACAATATTACTGGGGAATATCTTTTGATCCATTTGTAAATCGTTACTTCAGATACGCCATATTCGCTGCTTAAGTTCTTAACTTTCCTTCCAGTACCGTAAAGATCTACCACCATTTTTTTGAAGTCTTCATTGAATTTTATACCAATATTTTGGTTACCCATAAGGACACATCCTTTCATTAGCATTTTAGTCAAATATTCAAAAACTTAACTAAGATGTGTCCATAAAAATATACTAGCATCACATATTAGAAAAATTAAGTTGGTTTTTAAACAACAAATGTTCAATGAAATGAGCTATTCCATTCGTCTCTTTTGTTTCATGTTTCCTCCAATAGAAACCGATTTAGCGTAGGGGATTTTGTCAATTAGTAGACGAAGACCATTAGACAAACATAGTTTCCTCATTTAATTCTCCCCCTTGCTCCTGTATAAACATTTGAAAAGCAATATCTGGATTCTCGGTATTATGTTTTCTTAAAAAAGACACGTAGTCTCCTTCATATAGAATCCTACCTTTATGTAAAAAATGTATTTTACAATCAATAAACTCTAGTTCATGGAGAATATGAGTAGACATAATAACCAACTTACCTTTTTTGACCAAACGGTTAATACTACTAAGTACGTAATTTCTAGTGTAAGGATCAATACCAGCAGTAGGTTCATCAAAAATATACAGTTTTCGTTCAAGTTGACAAACTGATTTGATAATAAGCCATCTTCTTTCTCCAACAGACATATCTCCTATTCTTACATCCCATAATCTATTCAATAGTTCTTTTTCTCTTGGCGTTAAGGATTCAATAAATGTCTTTAAACTTTTCGAAAAAGAAAAAGGTGTATCGCACTTAAGAATTAGGCGAACAATGTCCTTACCTTTCATAATCGATGGAAGAGGAACACCTTGCATTTGATATACAACATCCTCTTCTGCAAATGGACTATGAAACTGTGCAGAAGGTATAACACCACTTATAATATCTAATAATGTCGTCTTTCCGGCTCCGTTTAATCCTACAATTACATTTAATTTATTTGGATCAAATTCAATACATAATTGGTTTAAAACAGGGGATGAACGACCTTTATAGTAATGAGTTAGAGAATTTATTTTCATATTTTCTTCTCTCTCCTTTTTATTTATATTCGACCTGCTTTAGGTGTAATATCTATTATTTTATAAGAAAAGACTCCTATTAAAATATAAACACCCATGATCACTACTAATGTATACGATAATGTTATATCCCGAACATGATTAGAAACTGCATCTGAAATAAGTTTAGATACATTTAGTATAAAACTAGCAGGATTTAATACTAATAAGCTTTTATGATTCACCTCAACATTTGCAAAATATATAAGAGGAGGCATCAAAATAGTAAATATCGGCGAAATAGTTTCCTGACGATACGGCAAGGAACTTATCCCTAGAAAAAGAAAGAAAATAGGTAGTGGTACTATAATAGCTACTATGATTGCAATGCTTAATACAGAAAATACAGGTTGGTGAAACAGTAGAGCGCTTGCAGCAGTAAAAATAACAAGATTGATAGTGACAAAAAACCATTGTGACCCAATCTTTCCTAATATAATTGGTAGTTTATTACGAGCAATAAATTTAAACATCTTCAGAAAACCATTATCTCGAAGCATTAGAATAGAAATCCCTACACCGTTTATTGCGTTAATTAAAATCATAAAACTCCAATATAAAAAAATATTATTTTTAAATGATTGGAAGTTTGGAGGATTAGTCAACCAAGAAAGATGGTTAAATACCATGAAAAACAAAGGAATAACAAGTGTCCAAAGTAATGCGATTTTGTTATAAAAAACTTCTTTGTTAAACAAAATAAAAAACTCCCAGCTTTTTCTTAACATAAAACCATCCCTCATCTATTCTTAAATATATTTAACAAACAACTCATTCTTTCATACTTTGAAATACCTATTTTTTCGAAGGTTGGGATGTGTACGTGGTTTATGATGATCCTAATTAATCTAAACATCTATTTTTCTAACTTTACTTCGTATTATAGCGCATAAAATATCTAATTGTAAATCTTGGGAAATATTCTTTATATAGGTCATAAAATGGGATTCTAAATCAACGTATTTGTTCCTATAATCAAACAATTTTGAATGTTCAAATAAATAGCTATAGCTTTCTTTTAATTTACTACTGTAGATGAGCAAATTTGCTAACATAAATTTACAAACTAAACAAAAAAGGAGACATGAACCCGATTCCTTGGTTAGAATAGATGTGCTACCAAACCATTCACAAGGAGGTTCATGTCTCATGAATAGATTAGCACATCATCAAGGAATTCACAAGTTTTTCACGATGTTGGGGTTGACCCTTTATTTTTCAAAACCTGTTATGAAGCATCTCGTTCATATCGTGGATGCGATGATCACGAAGGGCTTTTCGGGAACATTGACCGATCTTCATCATGGGAGCTTTCATCCGAACCACCGCACGACACTCAGCCATTTTTTCACGAAAAGTCCGTGGGAGGAAGAGACACTGCTTCGCAAACTCCAGCAGTGGATCCTTCGTCGTGTCGAACGCATCGCCAAACAGGAGAATCAACCCTTGTTTGTTTCGATCGATGATACGATTTGCCAAAAAACCAAGCCTTCGTCACGGGCAACACACGCGATTCAGGGATGTGATTGGCACTACTCTCACTCAGAGAAAAAATCGATTTGGGGCCATTCTCTTGTTTGGTTCATGGTTCATACTGCAACCCAGGCGTTTCCCTTTGCCTTCCGCCTCTACGACAAGACGGCGGGAAAAAGCAAAGGGGAACTCGCGATCGAGATGCTTTCTTCGTTGGATGTACGCCGTCCCGTTTATGTGCTGATGGATTCGTGGTATCCATCGAAAGAGCTCGTGGAAGCTTGTCTGAAAAAAGGATTCCACGTCATCGCGATGCTCAAGACGAACCGGATTCTCTATCCGAACGGCGTTGCCGTCCAAGCGAAGCAGTTGGCCCGCTCCATCGAACCGAATGACACTCACCTCGTCACGGTGGGAGAAGAGCATTATCGCGTCTATCGTTACGAAGGAGCGCTCAACGGTCTCGACCATGCAGTGGTGCTGCTCGCTTGGAAAGCCAATCAGCCGATGACATCGGAACATCTTCACTGCGTCTTGAGCACCGACCGGGAGCTAAGCGATGAAGACATCTTGCGCCACTATGCCCAACGCTGGTCGATCGAATGCTTTTTTCGACAAGCGAAAGACCAGCTGAAGCTCGATGGGTACCGTGTTCGTCAGGTTCGGGCGGTGAAACGCTACTGGATCTTGGTGCAGCTTGCTTACGTATACAGCCTATTCGAGTCGAACAGCGATTTTTCTGATGGGCTTGATCTCTTGCGCAAGAGAAAAGGACATAGCCTCGTGGAGTTCATTTACTGTGCAGCGAAACAAAATATTCCCATTGATACCGTGAAAAAACAGCCCCATGTGGCATAAGGGGTACCCTGTTTGTTTCTTTTTACATGGTAATTATTGTTATAAAAATTGCTCAACTACAGTTTACTTATACAAAAATGTATACACTTTTCCATAACCAGTGGCAAATACTTCTTCTTTTAGAAAGATATCATCTGCTTCCTTACACCAAATATTTAAATTCGTTTGACCTGGCCGCGATGTATAACTAAATTTTTCACAGTAGATGAAATCATACGTAAGAGAATTATCAGGGACAGTACAATTCTTTAATGACACTGTTTCTCCTTCCCAGGAAGGTGAAACTTGACAAAATACAATATCCCTATTTTCTGAGATAATAAGTATCATCTCTATATCTGTAACAGAAATTAGTCTCGATGATAAGACACTCATAGAAATTCCCCATTCTTTTGAAAAAAACGATATATTACTTACAAAATTGGATTGAATCCTTTTTAACTGCTTTTCTTCAATCGATCCCGTAGGTAATAACAAACGATGCGCAAAATCGTTTGCATCCCTTTCCCATTGCAGATTAACATATTGATTCCACGGTGTATATTGATTAGAAAGCAACTCTTCTACACGTTCATCCACTAAAACATTAGTTCCATTTGGAAAGGAGTGTTTTAGAAGATGACCGATCTCATGTGCTAACGTAAACTTTTGCCTATTTGTTTCTCGAAAATTACAATTCAGTACAATCATTCCCTTATCAGCCGATTCACTTTTGATAGTAAATGCTTCTATGTTATGAGGTAATTCTACTGTCTTAACCAATATATTTAATTGATCGCATAATTCAAACGGATCAATAGGTGATTGTACTTTTGTTTCTCTTAACAGTGATCTGACAATCATATCATTTGTAAATCCTTCTGGATATTGAAGTTTCTTTATACTGTGATTACTTTTTATTTCAGTATGAAAGGCATGAAGAATTTCCTTCCATACCTCAGGCCTGATTTGGCTGTAGTCTTCATTCATATAACGGTTTGATCGTGCTACCAACTTTAAAGGAATTGGAATATCCTCTGCCAAATCACTTATTTCTTTTGCTGTATTATATAATAAAGCTCCAAGGGGAGACGGAGCATCTACAGAAGAACTAAAAAAAACTCTGGCAATGTGTGATGGTTCAACTCGTTCTTTTATTTTTTTCATTGTCAATAGTTGAAAAGCTAACATACGTGTAGTTAATTTCAAATTATTGTTTGGAATTGCTGACAGCAATTCATTGATAAAATGATTACTAATTTCCTCGCTATTGTTCACTAAACCGATTATCTGTTTGGTAAGAAGGTTCAAAGATCGATCCAGTTCAGGTTTGAAAAAGTAATCTATCTGCTCTATTTTACATGTCTGTACTCCTTTTATCATGTTCAAACAAAGATGTAAGATAGTTTCTAAAGATGAATCTCCCCATTTTAATTGTATATCACCTTTGAATCGTCCATAATCAGTTAATATTTTTATCCATTCTTTACGATTTTGAGGGAAACGATTAAATACATAAGCCAGTACTTTATCGTCCTTAAAATCTCGTTGACACCAGATAGTCAATGCCCGTTGAGCGAATCCAATTGGTACAGGAGGATATTTTTCTTTTATTTCTGCCAATAATAAAAAAGCCCCAATTGAAGTTTCTTCTGCATTTGCTGATCGGAAAAGTTCCCACAACAAATCCTCATAAGATACTCCTCTTTCATCTTTTGCAAACCAGCTTGCAAATGGGATTATTCCATAATATATATATGTATATTTACATATATTGGATAATATCTCCTTTTTATCAATAGGATTCTTTTTATTAAAGAAATCATCAATAATTCCTTTTCCTGTTATCATTATTTTCTCCCCTCCTTTCTTACCCGTCTAAGTAAAGCTGAAACAAAACCCCATCATCTACACTTACCATTTCTTTATCACCTATTGTTTGTACTGTATGCTTGCAAGAACGCACAACCCCTCCGGTTTTATATATTTTTCGAAATACACTTTCATCAAGACAAACATATGTAGCGCGGTGTTTTCTATAAGAAATTCCGTGACTTTTTTTCACCTCTTCATGGGTAGCATTATCAAACAATTGATTGTGTTGGGTCAAATATACACCATCGCCATAATGTGGTTCATCAGTTTGTAAAGTTTCCAACAAACATGATTCACATAAGTTCTTGAATTTTGCTTTAGGTGCGCTCCCGTCATCTATAAATTTTAAAGTATCTTCTTCGTAATAGTAGTACAGCTCTATACCCTTATACAACTCTGTTGTTTCTGCTTTATAGCTTATAGGATCAAGCGTATTCAGATCACTTACTTTACCTGTTAATTCTATTTGTTCTTGACCAAAATCTATAGGTACTGTGTGTCCACATGCACAAATTTTTGTTTGCTTTGCCAATCTTACTCCCCTCTCTATCTAACAAGTTAATTTCTTTATAATTATTACATTATTTCATCGACTTCTCCCCTATCTCCTTCACAGAAAGGAGAAAAATCTATTGAGGCGTCGGCTTATGATTCAGTAAATGACGAGTTTGGGTCATTCACCAGATTCCCTAAATGAAACACCGTTTTTCGCTGTTTATTCCTTTTCATCAAGCTTCTCCGCAATCATGAATAGCTCTTTTTTCAGCTGCCGATTGAGCTCCACAGGAACGTGGAGCACGGTGTTGGGACCTAGCGTGAAAGAAAAAGGCTCGTTTTCATCGATCAATCGTGCCAAGGAACGCAAGCCGGCGGCCTTGAAGCGACCTTCTAACGGAAATCCAGCCACGCTGCGCATATAAAACTCCTTATTGCTAAAATACCCGTCAATGATTTGCAATGAATCCATCATCGATTGGTTTTCTCCCTTCTGAAACAAATTTGCTTAGGTTAGAACTTCGGCAGCGCCTCGACTGCATCAGCCAAATCACTATAGCTGTCTTTTAAGTATCGTGATGTCGTGGCGATATTGCTGTGACCAGCAAGCCTCCGCACTTTCTCGATATCGTTGTTCGTCGCCTTTAACATCCACTTACAAAACGTATGCCGAAACATATGGGGCGTCAGTTTTTTATTTGGCAGGCTGTAGCTTTCGATCATTCGCTGAATGCCTCGGACCGAAAACTTCGGCGAGCGTTGGCTGTAAAAGACGTATGGCGATGCGGCCACATGCGGTTTCTTTTTCGCCATTTCCGCACGAAACTTAAGCCAATCCTCAAGTTCCGCCAGTAGGATGTTTGAGATCGGTACGGTCCGGACCTTCATTCCCTTCCCCACGATCCGAATTCGTTTCATCTCTAAATCTAAATCCGTTAATTTGAGGTTCGATAGCTCTTCGACCCGCAATCCTGCATAAGTAAGCAGGTACACCACCGCGCGGTCCCGCCGATATTTCTCCTCGGGATCGACTCCCCGGCTTTGCACCGGTTTTTTCCGCATTCGATGCAACAAGTCCTCAAATTCTTCTTCCGTGAGCCACATAATTTTTTCGTTGTCTTCATCAGCCGATTTTAAATCCTGGATGTCTTTCATTGGGTTCTGTTCGATCTTATGATGTTCGACCGCCCACGCATAAAAGCTTCGCAGCGAATTGAGCCGGCGGTTAATCGTAGAGATGGCCAACGGTTTTCCCTCGGACGGGTTCAACATTTGCTGAATCCATTTACGGATGTCAGCCGATGTGACGTAATCGCCTGGACGAAGATGCAAGTCTTTCAAAAACTGATTCACGTCATTGAGATAGGAGATCACGGTGTTAGGAGAAAATCCCTTCTCTTGCAAATACGTTTCATATTCGTGCAGCATCTTTTCCATCCTTTCACTTATACGACGAGTTTAAAAGGGTTCGAAGAGCAAAAAATCGATTGGAAAAATAATATTATATGACGAGTATATCATAAAAAAGACGATATTTCTAGACATATAATGTGTATTATACGGCTAGTTATAAGAGATAAATGAGAGACCATATATTTTTATTCTAAGAGAACGTAAAGCTTCAGAGTAACGTATGTTTGCTAACAGGTCACAAAATTATCAAAACATAAAATCTAGAAATCATTAAAAAAATAGAGGCAAGCACACATTAGCCATGTTTAATATGTTTGCTTGCCTTTTGTTTTTTTACTTTTCTTATTGCAGAAATGATCCTCGATAGTGTAATAAATAAAAGATCAATTAACATGTGATTAATTAGTGATAATGATCATGAAAAGGTACTTTGAATATATTTTTGCATCAAGCATCACTACTGTGATTACACGTTCGTGCTCATTAACCTACTTTTTCCGAGCTTAAGTAACACCCGAGTTCGACATAGTGAAAACTCTTTTATAAACCTTTTTCTTGTTTGTCCCTGTTATAATATAAAGTCCTCACTGTATGTTTAGTGAGTGCATAAACTTTCATTTCTTCAAGCTTATTGAATCCTAATCTATTTAAACTCAAATGAATAAAACTTTTAACTATTCTTTCTTTAGTCGTATACACATTACAATTCGAATTATATGCTTGGTTGTAACTATATATACTTTTTTTCCTAGAACAAAATAATTGATTTGCCATTTCCTTTTTAGAAGATGGTTTCTTGCTATTTTTATTTTTAATGAGGTCAAAGATTGTATTTTTCTCTTTTCTAAAATCATCGGTGAAATTATCCTGTAATTCAAATCCTTCTATAAATTCAAGTTGTTCCTCTAGGGAGAAATTAAAATTTTCTAAATAATCAATTACATTTAAAACCCCAAATACTAATTTGCTTATTTGAAAGTCATTTTTCATCTTGACCCAATTGATTGCGACCAAACTA
Organism: Anoxybacillus flavithermus; assembly: GCA_002243705.1. GTDB lineage: Bacteria > Bacillota > Bacilli > Bacillales > Anoxybacillaceae > Anoxybacillus > Anoxybacillus flavithermus. Next base: position 957,518 of record CP020815.1, on the reverse strand, counting down.
TCTTGATAAAAAATATTCTCTGCCTTTTCAATAAGAAGGGGGCCACCGTAACGTTCTATTTCTGGATTATATGTGTCCAATACAATCTTCTTAATTTTGTTGTTATTTTTTAATTTATTTGCCCATTTAAAGATTTTAGGAATAAAATATTCTGTATCCCCTTTAATTCTAATTCTAAAATGCTGTTCCGGATCATTATATCTTATAAAATAAAATTCTTTAAAATTATCTTCTTGTAATGAACTAATTAGAGGGAAAATATTCTCTAATATAAAATCATCTTGTTTACAATTAATTATATAGATTTTTAAATACAACCATTCTCCACCAGGAAGATATATCCTTTCATGTAAAGGTATATAAGTCTTATCAATTTTTATCTTTTTTGATATACTATCATCTTTTATTGATTCTTGAACATTAACTAAAGAAAATATCGCTTCCATTTGAAATCGAGATCCACGATTGTTAGTAATTAAATTATTATCAAACTGATAACCTAATTCAATCAATCTAAGAAATTTATTTTCTTGAAGTTTCTGATATTCTTTAAATAGTATATTTAAATGCAAATGGTTATTTAAATCTAATAATAACTTTTGCTTATCAGTTTTTAAATTTACATATCTAGGTAATTTCCAATTATTTTTCCATTTTTCAAATTCAATACAAAAAATTTCGTATTTTTCTTCTCCTTCTAGAAAACTTTTTTGCTTAAATAATTTCCATTCTGCTGGTCTTAAGATAATCTTTCCATAAGTTAACCTAGGTAAGAAAATCATTTCTTCTAGTTTTCCCCAATTAAAGCCTTCAATAACCCCCTGCCTCGCAATTGAGATTTCCCTTAGAAACCTAATGACGTTAGGTGAATTATGAAAATTTAACATATTGTTACTAGTTATGATAACTTCTTTTTGTAAGCTTTTTGATTTTAGATAAAATTTATCATTAGAACAACCTACTACAATATCATCTAGTGTTAATGTTCTAAATTCTTTAGAGGTGTTAGTTCCTAGAACTAATACCGTTTGCCTTGATACTTCAGATAAGGTAACATTAGCACTTCTACCATTTGGATGCAAATAAATTAAGTCAGCGTATATAATGTCTGATTCATCTTTTGACTCATACTTCATTATATTTATAAAATTTTCTTTAAACTTTTTAGAAAAATTATTAGTAAATCTACCAAAAGATCTACCTGCACCAATAATTGCTGATTTTTCATGCAATATAATTTGGAAATCGCCTTTGTTGAGATCAGCTATTGATTTTGAAGAAATTGTAAGTAAAAGGTCCAATGATTGTGCTTTTTTAGGAGTTTTATTTTCAATTAATTTGATTTTCTCATCATTTAATGGTAATTCCAATGAATTATTATTCAAAGCCTCTAAAATCCATTCTTGTAAGTAACGTTCTCTTTCAATATTATTTGAAACAATTTCTTGATTTTCGTTTCGATCACTAACTGGATGCTTATAGGTTGAAGGAGCTCCTAACTCTGAATTATCCAATAAGTTAAGAATAGGAATTTCCTGATTCGTCCCATAAAAATCCTTAAATTGTTTTAGATATTCATCTAGATGAGGAAACATACTATTTTTAGAAGCTAATCTAAATAACAAATCAGCAGCTTTTTCAACCTCAGATCTTATCTCTTTATTGAGCATTAACTCTTTAGGATTATAAAGGTCCACTTGAAGATAATTTTTGGAACTGGTATTAAGTAATTCATTCATTTTTTGTTGTATAAAAATATAAAACTTTTCCCCTTTACCTACTGGCATTGAATCATATGTGGAAATTAAGCTCTTTATTTGTAACAATTTATTCTTTATATCGTCAATGCCAGAAATATTTTGTAACTGTTGAATTAAATAATCTAAAGGTGCTATATTTCCAGATAAAGGAGGTCTTAAATTGGTAATAAGGACTTCCCGATTAACAAAAAGAGAAATAGCTTTTAATAAGGTAAGCTTATCAAGTTCAGGGAATTCCATAATTAACTTTTGTACTTCAATAGGTTCTTCAGTTTTTTTTAGAATACTATCTAGTAGGCTGTTTTTATTAATAGAAAAAGAGGCGATTTCAAATTTTGATTCACCATATTCTGTAATATAAGGTAATTTTATTATGTCACCAGAATAATATAACGCTGGATTCTGATGTACTTTTAGTTGGTTTAACACGCTAAGATTATTGTCCAATTTTTTAACCAATTTAAAAATCCACGCCATATCTGGTCTACTTCTCTTTTTGAACATTTCAATATCCGGTATTTCAACTTCACAATGATCTCCAAAAGTACCCACAGAAACGGCAGCAAATAAACCAAAAGGTGTAGGTCTTGATGCCATTCTAATATAATAACGTAAAATACTTAGAAAAAAGTTTTCTTTTGTATAATTACCTCTTTTTATGTACTGATATAAATCGTCACTGGCTATAGCGATTGCCTCCAAGAATAGTGGATTATCAACTAATTTAAACAAATCTTGTTTAGTCGTCACATTATCAATCGAATCAATTGGCAATATTGGAGTTCTAACCATGAAGTTATCAAGAGCCGAAAAAGTATGAGTCTGAGAATTCTTTGATTTCACTAAATCAGCACCCCCTTCTTTTTATCTCTTAATTTTAAAATGTTAAAAAATACAAAAAATTTATTTATTTTTTGAACATTCAATATTATAATATAATCCAAAGGAGGTGTAAAATATGGAGAAACAATTAAAAATTCAAATTATGGATGAAGATAACATGAACAAACTAAATGAGCTTCTTAAATCTTTAAAAGAAGCTGAAAGCACATTAGAAGGACGTGCTGATTTACAAAGCTTAAATTGGAGTACATCGCTAGAATAATAAAAAAATGCAAATAAAGGTGGCAACAAATTTTTTTGTTGTTGCCTTTATTTCGATTTAGGGAGGACTTTTATGAGAATTTGTTTATTTACAGTTAGCGCAAGGGGGTTTAATTTACCACCTTACGGAATCTGGGCCTTAAAAGCTTACGTAGACAAGTATGCTAAAGAGAATAATTTAAATGTTCATATAGACGTTTTAAATTTTGGTCATGATTCATCTGTTAAAACAATAATAGATGGTATAAAAGCAACTAATCCAGATTTGGTGGGAGCTTCTCATTATATATGGAATGATAAAATAATGATGGACCTATTGCCCAAATTGAAGGAAGAATTAAATGAAAATGTATACGTAATTGTTGGTGGTCCTCATGCAGATGTCACAGATGAAAGATTAAAAGGAATGATCATAAATAAATTGGTAGATGCCTTAGTTATTGGTGAAGGCGAGATTCCCCTTTTTCATATAATAAAATGCATCGCTACTGGAAGGGATATCTCACCAATTGATGGTCTATTTTACAAAAAAGATAATGAAATCATTCCGTTTAAACCACAAACTATTTCAAGGGGAAATCTGAATTACCTACCTAATCCATATAAACAGCTACCTGAACTTGTTGAACTATCTCTTAAAGCAGGTAGTTTTCAATATGAAACATCAAGAGGTTGTCCATTTTCATGTACATTTTGTGATCAAGGACACAAGGCTTATCGCAGCTTAACAATGGAAAGAATAAAGGAAGATTTAGAGTTTTTTGCAAAAATTAAGGTCAAACATATAGATTTTTTAGATGGAACCTTTAACTTAAATCCAAAAAGAACAATAGAATTATTAAACTATTTAATTAATTTGAATACTGATTGGTCATTCCATGCTGAAATAAAGCCAGAAAATTTAACTGTTGATGAGATAAATCTTATGGCAAAAGCAAAATTCCAAACTGTAGAATTAGGATTACAGTCTATACATCCTCAAACTTTAAAATATATTAAACGCCGAAATAGATTTTCTGTTATCGAAAAAAATATTAACCATTTATTAGAAGTTGGTATTAGTATTGTAATTAATACTATAATAGGTTTACCAGGTGAAAGCTTAAAAGATTGGTACGAAAGTTTAGACTATTGCTTTAATTTAGGTAAGGTAAAAATTTTATCAAATGTACTTAAAATACTTCCGAATACAGAATTAGCTTCTCAAATAGAGGAATTTGGTTTTAATTTTTCTAGAGATGAATTAAATGCTGTAAGAAGTACTAAGTATTTTTCTGCGCAAGATATAAAGAAGGCAATTATAATAAACAAACTAGTTGATGTTTTCTGGAACAAAGTTAATACTCCAAATAGCATTAAGATGATTACTAATGAGTTATTTGAAGGTAAATTTCACTTGTTTTTAGAAAGTGTGTTCTTTTTAATAAATCAAAAACCTGAATTATTAAAAGGGAATAATTTCCACAATATAATATTAAACGAAATAATTGATAGTAAAAAAATTAACAATGATATAAAAAATACTTTGAAAAAGCAGGTTAATATAGATTTTAGCAATCAGGTAGGTGTTATACAATGAACATCACTTCTCGTAGGTTAGAGATACTAGATAAAATGCTAGAAGAATACTCGTATAAGTATGGCTACTATTCTGTTGCAGGTTTATTGATCAAGTATTACATTTTGATAACGAGTCTAGACTTATTTGTAAACTGTGAAGATAAGTATAAATATGATCTATATGTCAATTTAAAAGAGGCAACTGATTTAGTATTGGATCATTATCAAAAAGCTGAAAGATCTCCGACAATTTCTCAAAACACGTGGTCTTATGAAGTAGAAATTAATGGTGAAAAATTTTATAAATTTGACCCAGAAATTTATGAAAAATATTACTCTAATTCTGGGGAAATAATACAAAAAAAATTGGTAAAAGCCTCAAAAGAAATTATAAATTCAATAGAAGGGCATAAGTTTTATTTATATGCTGTCAATAAAAATATGGAACCTATTATATATCTTAAAACAATTCCATTATTTGATCTAATGAATGGTAGACAGAGGCTAAAAGAAGGCGAGTATCCCATTGCTCATCCTGTATTATTACACAACTATGACTTAATAGCAAAAGGAGCAGGTGAGATAGTTTTTATAAAAGATGATGATAAAAATATTATAAAGGGAGCATTAATAAATAATAAATCTGGACATTTCAGACCGTCTCCTTCAACTTTAGAAGTTGTAAAAAAAATTTTCTCACAAGCACTTAATATAAGCAAAGAAAACATTGTTACAATTGGAATAGAAGGGGTATAGTATATGAACCCAAATGATAAATATGAAGCAGAATTCTTGTTAATGTATAATAATAAATCTGATTTTGAACAGGCGCTTAATGATATATCTAGTAGAGAGTTTAAAAAAGATCAAGAATATATCCAAATGAGTGCATACACCGATACTCATGATTATAAACTTGCCTGTACAGGTTCTTCACTTACTTTCCGTGTATTGCCAAATGAGGAAAAATTATATTGCGTCTTAAAAACATCACATTGTTCGATTGTTGAAAATAAACTTTTAGTTAGAAGAGAAATAGGAAGATTAGTGAATAGTAAATCATTTGATTTTTCGACTGATATTAGTATAGCCTTGAAGAGAACGATTAATTGTGAGACAGAAGCTTTTTATCCATCACTACTTATTAAGCAAGAAAGATATCATTTTTCAAGTACATATCTCGACTCAAAAATTCATTTATCTTTTGATAAGGTTAAATATATTACACCGGACCATGAAGAGTCTGATTTTTTCTACTTCTCTGAAATAGAGATATCAGAATCTCAATTAGAGACAATGTTGTCAAAGGGCTTTAAACACGCAACTCTTATAAAAGATAGATATATAAAGATATATAATTCAAAACTTATTTATCCCTCCAAATATTTACATGGATTAATTTCATTAAATAAAATTAGCGAAAATCTATCAATACTTTAAATTGAGGTGTTAAAATTCATGGATAGTGATTTGATTAGATATAGATTAAAAAGTTTTCAAGAGGAAGTAGCGAAAGATATTTATTTTTTACATAAAGGTATCAAACAAGAAAGTAGCCTAGTTGACCTATATAAAGAGTACAAAGATTTATTTGATTTGAATACTTTACATAGTTTGATTGAAGAGTGTGAGGGGGATAAGCTTAACAAAAATTTTTGGATGACTTCAGCTCTAATTAAAGAGTATTTGATTTATTTTGTTCAGATATATCAGGCTGAAATCGCCATAAAGCGATCAAGAATGAAGGTTAATGTATTTGGAGAAGAATTTACTCTAAAAGTAGCCCAAAGTAAAATGATTACCGAGAAAAATTCAGACTTTTTAAAAGAATTATATTATAAAGTTGATCAAGTAATGGAAGAACAAATATATCCTTTATATCTAAATATGTATAAACAATTAGAACTATTAGCTCGCGAAAACCTTTCCCAGCGTAGTTATCTTGACTTGTGTTTGAAATTTCAACCTTTCAATTTTGATGATATTATTGATCAATTAGAGAATTTATTAATAAAGACAGAAGACTATTATTTTAAATTACTTTCTAAAGTTATAAAAAGAGAGTTTAATTTACCTTACGAAAGATTAGAGAGACATAACATACCAAAAATTTGGAATTTAGATAGATTTTCTAAATATTTCAAATATGAAAACTCATTTTCTTTACTGGAAAAATTAACAAGAAACCTTGGATTAGATACTCTCCTAAAAAAAGTGGAAATCGAAAAATTACCAGTTGGAAAATCTCTTCGTTCCTTTTGCTACCCAATAGAGGCCCCTAAACATGTGGTTATTGTTTTAGCTTTAAGAGGGAGAATAGATGATTATAAGGTATTATTTCATGAAGCTGGACATGCCCTTCATCAAACTGGGTTAAGTGATTCCTTGCCGATTGATGTTATAAGATGGGCAGATCCAAGCATAAGTGAGGCATATGCATTTTTATTTGAAAGTGTTTTGAATGAAGAATATTTTTTATTTTCAGAGTTCGGTTTTAGTGATAACGAATACTTAGACATAATTAGATTACACAAATTATTTCAATTAAGACAATTTTCAGCGAAATCTATTTGGGAATTAAAATATTCAAATGTGGATAATCACGCCAAAGCAAACAAAATGTGGGAAAAACTTATGTTTAACGCTACTGGATTTAATTATCCAGGGATATATTCTTTTATTGACAGGGATTTTTATTTATACTCAATTACATATTTAAGATCATGGATGTTAGAAGGACAGCTAAAGAAGTATTTAAAGAAAGAGTTCGGTCAAGAGTGGTATACCTCAAAAAAAGCAGGTGAATTTTTGAGTATGGAATGGAAAAACGGCGAGTACTATTCAGCAGAAGACATATCAAAAAGATTGGGTTACCAAAAACTCGATTTTGATAGTTTACTAGAAGAATATATTCCAATATAAAATGAGAGGGATTTTATATGTTTAATCTATTAAGGAATAAAGGTTTTATGGCTTATTGGATAGCACAGTTTATATCTCAAATTGCTAACTCTTTTCATTTGATTGCACTACCATTATGGGTGCTTTCAATTACAAAGTCACCATTTCATACTGGTGCAATAGCAATAGTAGAGACTATATCAATACTTATTTTTTCATTATTTGCTGGTGTTATAGTTGATCGGGTGAACAGAAAGTTCCTATTGATTATTAGTGACCTTATAAGGTTTGGTCTGATCTTAAGCCTTTTACTAGTCAAATCAGAAGATAATTTTTGGTTTGTTTATTTAATTGCTATTGGTATGGGAATTATGTCTTCCTTCTTTATTCCAGCCCAGACCGCTGCAATCCAAACCATTTTTAAGAAAGAAGAATTATCGGCTGCAAATTCTTTACTTATGTTAAGTATGTCTGTCTCATTGATTATAGGTCCAATACTAGGAGGCACCGCATTAGAATATTGGGGATATAGCGCGACATTTATAATTAATTCGTTGTCTTTTTTTATTGGAGCAATAGGATCATTAATTATTAAAGTCCCTAATTTAAATAGTGATTCGAAAAATATAACAAAGAAAAACGTATTTTTTGAAATAATAGAAGGTATAAAGGTAATTAGAGAAACAATAGAAATAAAAAAAGTACTTTTATTTCAATTATTTACTTTTTTAGGAACAGGTGCAAACAGTACTCTTTTCATATTGCATTTAAAAGGCGCTGGCGCCTCCCCTAACTTGATCGGTACTTATATGTCTACTCAAGGCATTGGAATGATAGTAGGTTCTTTATTTTTACCAAATATAATAAAGAAGTTTAAAGATTCATCTTTGCTAATGCACATATCGCTATTTTTGATTAGTATTACTTTAATACTATTTATACAATCATCCCCATATTTTATAATTATTAGTATTATTTCTATTTTTATTTTTGGTTTGTTTCTTTCTTTTCTTAATGTATTATGTAGGACTTTATTACAGCAATCAACTCCTGAACAATCTATGGGGCGAGTAGCAAGTGTTTCGAGAATTGTGATAACAGGAGCTTCAGCAACTTCTACAGCATTAGGAAGTTTACTAGTATATCTACTTAGTGCTAAGACTATTGTGTCAATAGGGGGTGGGATATTATTAGTGTTCAGCCTTTTTTCTTATGTCCATTTAAGAGCTTCTAAAAGATTAAGTAAAGAAACACAACAACTTGGGACAGTAATGGAGGGACAAAATGAATAAAAAAATAGTGTTAACAGGTATAAAACCAACAGGTTATATTCATTTAGGAAACTATGTTGGTGCAATTAAGCCAGCACTAAATTTAGCTCAACAAGATAACTTAATTCCAATATATTTTATAGCAGATTACCATGCATTAACCTCTATTAATAATCCTTCTGATTATCGAAGATATATCTATAGTTTAGCTGCAACTTGGTTATCTTTAGGTTTAAATCCTGATAAAGTTATATTTTACAAGCAATCGGATCTTCCAGAAGTTTTTGAGTTAACTTGGATTTTATCATGTCTGACACCTAAGGGGTTAATGAATAGAGCACATGCTTATAAATCTAAAGTAGATATAAATATAGAAAGAGGATTGGATATTGATAATGGGATTAACATGGGATTATACACATATCCAATTTTAATGGCTGCTGATATCTTATTATTTAATGCGGATATAGTTCCTGTTGGCAAGGATCAAGTTCAACATATAGAAATTGCAAGAGATATAGCACTTCAATTTAATAAGACATATGGTGAAATTTTTAATATACCAAATTATTCAATTAATGAAGAAACTTCTGTGTTACCAGGTATAGACGGAAGAAAAATGAGTAAAAGTTATAACAATACCATACCTCTATTTGAAAGCCCTGATAAATTGAAAAAACAAATTTTCAAGATAAAGACTGATTCTAGTCTACCTGGTGACCCGAAAGATCCCGATAATTCTATTTTGTTCTCTATTTACAAAGAGTTTGCTACTCAAGATCAAATTTTAGAAATGGAGGAGAAATTCAGAAATGGTATAGGTTGGGGACAAGTAAAACAGGAATTGTTTGATGTAATTAATAATTACCTAGAAGAACCTCGAAAAAAGTATATGTACTACATTGAGCGACACGAGTTGATAGATTCTATTTTAAAAAAGGGAGCAGAAAAAGCTAGAGAGTTAAGCTCACCTTTTCTAAAAAAGATACGAAAGGCAATTGGTGCGGAATAAACTATTATTATTATTATTACAAAATGAAAATGGTTCTTTCGCATAGATGATGTATAAAATTTTGTGTAAAGCATTTTACTAGACCAAAAGAAAAAAGGTAGGGTATTCTCTGATTTGGACAAAAACACATTCCAGAGAAAGGAGAACCCTACCTATGTCTAAAAGTATACCGAATGTAGACTGGGCAAATCAACTGGAAAGTGTGATTCGTCAGTTTGTAAAGGAAAAATTAGAACTGATCATGCGGGAAGAAATAAAAAATTTCCTCGAAATCGAACAAGCGGACACATCCAATATGAGAAACGGCTACTATCAACGAAATCTAGATACGCAATATGGCCGGATTGAAGGCCTTTTGGTCCCAAGAGATCGAAATGGGGAATTTCAAACACAGTTGTTTTCCCCTTACCAACGTCATACTGGTTGGCTCGAGGAAGCCGTCATCAAAATGTATCAAAGTGGCATGAGTACGAGGGAAATTGGCAAGTTTATCGAACGAATTTTAGGCAATGCCTATTCTCCTGCAACGATCAGCCGTATTACCGATGTAGTGAAGGAAGACATCGAGAAATGGCACACTCGTCCACTGCACAAGCGTTATTCCGTCTTATATTTGGATGGTTTATACGTAAAACTTCGTCGCGAAACCGTGGAGAAAGAAGTCATTTATGTGGTGTTAGGGGTGAACGAAGAAGGATATCGCGAAATTCTTGATTTCTTTGTGGGAGGACAAGAAAGTGCCTATGTATGGCAAGAAATTCTTCAAAACCTCTACCAAAGAGGCGTCAAGGAAGTACTTCTGGGCGTATTCGATGGTCTTCCGGGGCTGGAGGAAGCTTTTCGCTCGGTTTATCCGAAAGCAGATGTGCAGCGTTGTGTCGTTCACAAAGTACGTAATACCCTCAGCCGTGTTCGGAAAAAAGACCAATTCGAAGTGGCCGAGGATCTCAAGCTGATTTATCGCGCGCCGAATAAGAAGATAGCATTACAGATGTTTCAACAGTTTGAGTCGAAATGGTCCAGCAAGTACCCGAGAGAAGTCCAATCTTGGGCCAATGAGTTGGATGTCCTCCTTACATTTATGGATTATCCAAGCAGTATTCGAAGCGTGATTTACACGACGAATGCCATCGAACGAACGATCAAGGAGATTCGGAAACGCCTAAAGCCGATGAACAGTTTGAGCAGTTTAGAAGCCGCGGAAAAAGTCGTGTATTTGACCATTCAAGATTTTAATGAGAAATGGGCAGGACGAAAGTTGCGAGGATTTGCCGAAGCACATGAAGCTCTTCAACGAATGTTTGAAGAGCGTTATCACTAACCAAACACTGTAAATTGACGAAAGAAGGGGATTCTCCCTTTCCGCACAGGAGACTGAATATTCAGTCTCCTGTGTGGAGGAAACAGCCCCCCTCTCTATTCTAAAATCCATTTCAGAGATACCCTATCTATCTTACATTACACAAAATTCTTGACGGTACCAACAGTTATCTTAATATTTTCATGTAATTATATAAAAATGTAAAAGGAGTGAAAGAATGAAAAGAATTTTAGCATTATTTTTATCTCTCTTACTAATTATTACTTTTGTTGAACCTGTTGCTCCCACGAGTTCTGCAGAATACACAGAAGAATGGTATTATGTCAAGAAAATAGACACGTAAAATCGAGAAAAACTTTAAAACCCTACTACCGCACTTCGTTTGGTGGCCTCTTGAGAAGGAGAACGGTTTGGTAAACCCTTCCCCTCCTCAAGAGGAAAGATGCCCCTTATATCGTGACTTTGTGGAGAGAAGAGTTCACTGCTTTTTGCCTTGCTGATACATCTTCTCATACGCCATCGGAGACATGTACTCGTTAGCGGAATGAATTCGTTCGGCATTATAAAAACACTCAATATATTCAAAAATCCGTTGTTTGGCTTCTTTCCTTGTCGCAAAGGTTTCGTGGAAAATGAGTTCCTTTTTAATGATGCTGTGAAACGATTCGGCACATGCGTTGTCATAACAGTTTCCTTTTCGACTCATGCTGGTTTGCATTCCGTGCTGTCGTAAGATGGCTTGATACTCGTTCGATGCATATTGGCTCCCTTGATCCGAATGGTGAATCAGACCTGGTTGAGGCTTTCTCTCGTTGATGGCTCGGTTTAATGCTTTGATCACTAACTCTTTTGTCATTCGCTCGGAAAGACACCAGCCAACGATTTTACGAGAAAACAAATCCATGACCGAAGCTAAATACAGCCATCCTTCTTTCGTCCAAATATACGTGATATCCGCCACCCATACTTGATTCGGCTCATCTGCTTCAAACTGCTGATTCAATAAGTTGGGATACACAGGCAAATGATGCTTCGAGTTTGTGGTTGCCTTATATTTTTTCTTTGTTTTTGAACGAATATCACCATCTTTCATGATTCTAGCGACCGTTTTTTGAGATACCTTAACCCCTTGTTTCTGAAGGATTTTTGTGATTTTTGGACTGCCATACGTTTCTCTTGACTCGATATGAATCTTTTTGATTTGCTTTTTCAATGCTTCCTGTCTTTTCTTTTGTTGACTTTCTGGTCGTTTGGCCCATGCATAGTATCCACTTCTTGAAACGCCTAAGACTTCACACATCTTCGCCACGCGAAACTCCTTTCTATGCGTATGAATGAATGCATAAATTACTTCTGGTTTTTGGCGAAGATGCTCATGGCCTTTTTTAAGATCGCGTTTTCCTCCTCCAGATCCCGAATACGTTTTTGAAGTTCACGCTTTTCACGATCTTCCGGCTTGAGGTTTCCACTCCCCACAAAGCTATGCTCATCATCCTTTTTATAATCTGCTACCCATTTATGAAGAGTTTTTGGCGAAATATCGAGTTGTCTTGCGGTTTGAGCGACCGCCTTTCCTTCCTCGACAACTAATTTTACTGCATGTATTTTGAATTCTTTATCAAAACGTCTTGTCATTATAGACACCCCTCATCATTGATAGATTTACTGTACATTTCTCTATTCGTTGTGTCTATAATCTAGACTAACATCATAGTGACTACAATCTAACTAATCAAATTGGTTACAACGATGATAGTAATGGTCGTGTATTTTCCGAATTAATACTGAATCTATCTGCTGGAACATCCTATTACATTAAAGTGAAAGGCTATAATAACGGTAGTGTATACGCTAGATTAAATATCACAAATGCACCTCCTAATTTTATTACAATGCAAGACAATAGTTACGTAGACCTTTCTATAGGAGCTAATGAAAAAAAGTACTTTAAATTTACTGCTCCAAGAACCGGATTCTACCGTTTCTACACTAGTTCATACCAACAAGATGGTACTATAAGTGATACAGTTGTCCGCTTATATTCGGATGAAAACTTAACCAATGAATTAGCATACTCAGATGATATGATTGAGAGTGTTTTTTCAAAAGTGACTTACGAGCTAACAGCTGGTGTAACGTATTATGTATCAGTTTCAGCTTTTGGTTCATCAGCCATTAATACTCGTTTCGCTATTAGCCCTAACTTACCTCTCTATATCAAAAAAGATGGTGAAACGGAAGAAACGCTAATCGGCTCATATAACGCTCAGAAGTACCCTTATGGTGATTTAATGTTAGACCTCGAGCATCTAACGGATGAATATGCTTCTTTAGTAGGTAATCAATATGTTGTAGAAGATGGAAAAGCTTATTTTACAAGACAGAGTTTAAGCTATAATATGGACATATTGCAGTATGAAGATCGCGTATTAATAATTGTTCCACCGGATCCACAGGTTATGGAAGCGGCTCAACCATATGAAGTACCGGATAGCGAAATAGAGACGTATGCAAATGCTTCTAACTGTACTGCATCAGCATGTGACTTTACCGTAGTTCTTGCGGCAGGTATGTTGACTAATTCTTCATATTTTAAAACGTTTATTCCTAAAATTATTAATAAATATGCATCAATTGGTAAGTCCGTACGTGTCGCAAATCCTATTTTTCCTTATGGAAAAACTGATGGTCTTCCGACATACCTATGGCCAACATTAGCATCTGTTCAATTACAAGCCATTATTTACGAGGCAGGTAATAGTGTACTACCTCAATACACTACTGGAACTAAAGTTCGTGATGCTGCTAAGAAGAATTATAGAGGTGGAAAGATTGTATTAATTGGACATAGCGGTGGAGGGGTTTCTTCTATCCGTGGAGCGCAATTATTAAAATCAGCAGGCTACTCTGTTCATGAAGTTGTACAGGTAGGCTCTCCTCATATGCCACTATCTTCTGATCTAGCTAGTAATACAACATTTATGAGAGATAGTAAAGTAAAAGATTGGGTAACAAAATTGGGTTTTTGGACCAATAAGCCTTACAGGATTGTGAATGTTCCACAGAAACCTCAGAAAAATCCGATTGATATTCACGCAAATTATTTTAGTGGATTGTCCTTTACTTTAAACGGAGTTACTACAACAAATGCTGATCAAACTCTTAATGCAATGTGGCCAAGCATAGATCAAATCGAGTAGGAGGAGGTGATTAACCTCCGTCCTCTCACACCACCGTACGTACGGTTCCGTATACGGCGGTTCAATCAAGATCTGATGTTAGTCTAGATTATAGACACAACGAATAGAGAAATGTACAGTAAATCTATCAATGATGAGGGGTGTCTATAATGACAAGACGTTTTGATAAAGAATTCAAAATACATGCAGTAAAATTAGTTGTCGAGGAAGGAAAGGCGGTCGCTCAAACCGCAAGACAACTCGATATTTCGCCAAAAACTCTTCATAAATGGGTAGCAGATTATAAAAAGGATGATGAGCATAGCTTTGTGGGGAGTGGAAACCTCAAGCCGGAAGATCGTGAAAAGCGTGAACTTCAAAAACGTATTCGGGATCTGGAGGAGGAAAACGCGATCTTAAAAAAGGCCATGAGCATCTTCGCCAAAAACCAGAAGTAATTTATGCATTCATTCATACGCATAGAAAGGAGTTTCGCGTGGCGAAGATGTGTGAAGTCTTAGGCGTTTCAAGAAGTGGATACTATGCATGGGCCAAACGACCAGAAAGTCAACAAAAGAAAAGACAGGAAGCATTGAAAAAGCAAATCAAAAAGATTCATATCGAGTCAAGAGAAACGTATGGCAGTCCAAAAATCACAAAAATCCTTCAGAAACAAGGGGTTAAGGTATCTCAAAAAACGGTCGCTAGAATCATGAAAGATGGTGATATTCGTTCAAAAACAAAGAAAAAATATAAGGCAACCACAAACTCGAAGCATCATTTGCCTGTGTATCCCAACTTATTGAATCAGCAGTTTGAAGCAGATGAGCCGAATCAAGTATGGGTGGCGGATATCACGTATATTTGGACGAAAGAAGGATGGCTGTATTTAGCTTCGGTCATGGATTTGTTTTCTCGTAAAATCGTTGGCTGGTGTCTTTCCGAGCGAATGACAAAAGAGTTAGTGATCAAAGCATTAAACCGAGCCATCAACGAGAGAAAGCCTCAACCAGGTCTGATTCACCATTCGGATCAAGGGAGCCAATATGCATCGAACGAGTATCAAGCCATCTTACGACAGCACGGAATGCAAACCAGCATGAGTCGAAAAGGAAACTGTTATGACAACGCATGTGCCGAATCGTTTCACAGCATCATTAAAAAGGAACTCATTTTCCACGAAACCTTTGCGACAAGGAAAGAAGCCAAACAACGGATTTTTGAATATATTGAGTGTTTTTATAATGCCGAACGAATTCATTCCGCTAACGAGTACATGTCTCCGATGGCGTATGAGAAGATGTATCAGCAAGGCAAAAAGCAGTGAACTCTTCTCTCCACAAAGTCACGATATAAGGGGCATCTTTCCTCTTGAGGAGGGGAAGGGTTTACCAAACCGTTCTCCTTCTCAAGAGGCCACCAAACGAAGTGCGGTAGTAGGGTTTTAAAGTTTTTCTCGATTTTACGTGTCTATTTTCTTGACATAATACCAATCAATGACGCAAGAATTCATAACGTTCTTGTAGACTTTTGAGCCCTTGGTCATTCCAGTAGGAGTTTCCAAGGGTTCTGTGTAAGATGGGGCTATTTGAAATACGCCAATATCCTTTCCGACTATTTCCCCATTCATACGCTTTCCACGAAGGAACTCCCAATTTGATCAAGTTTCGTATCCTCGTTTTTGGTGTTTTCCAACTTTTCCATAAGCACATACGAAGTCTTCGACGAATCCACCCGTCCATTTTCCGAAAGATTGATTTCGTATCCGCCAGCGCAAAGTACCCACACCATCCGAATAAATACTGATTCAGTTTCTGAATTCGGTATTCCATGGAATATGGCATCTTTCTCGAGGTGATTTCTCGTACTTTCTTCTTCATTCGTTTGAGACTTTCTTCTGCCACTCGAATCTTGGGCTCTTCGGCATCGATAAAACTGAATCCAAGAAACTTTCGTTTCCAAGGACGGTCTACTGCCGACTTTTTCTCATTCACTTTTAGGCGAAGTTTACGTTCGATGAATCGTTGAACGCTTGCCATTGTTCGTTCTCCTGCCCTTTTTGATTTTACGTAAATGTTACAGTCGTCTGCGTAACGAACGAATTGATGTCCTCTTTTCTCTAATTCTTTATCCAGCTCATCAAGGACGATGTTGGAAAGGAGCGGACTTAATGGGCCACCTTGTGGCGTTCCTTTCTCTGTACTTGAAACCACTCCATGAATCATGACACCCGACTGCAAGTACTTGCGGATTAATTTTAATAACGGTTTATCGTGGATTCTTTTCGCCAATGTGCTCATAAGTCTGTCGTGGTTGACCTGATCAAAGAACTTTTCCAAATCGATGTCTACAACCCATCGGTATCCTTCTTTGATATATCCTTGTGCTTTCCTCACTGCATCATGGGCACTTCGATTTGGGCGAAAGCCATAGCTATGTTCGGAAAACATCGGGTCATATATCTTCGACAATACTTGGGCAATCGCCTGTTGAATCAAACGGTCTGTCACGGTTGGGATACCTAGTAACCGAACACCGCCATCAGGCTTCGGGATTTCGACTCTTCGGACAGGCATCGGTTCATAGGTACCTTTGATAATCGCTTCTTTGATGGACTGCCAGTTTTCGACGATGTGCGTTCGCAGGTTTTGTACGGGCATCATATCTACTCCATGGCTGCCCTTATTTTGTTCTACTCGTTTCAATGCGAGAAGCATGTTCTCTCGTGACAGGATTTGATTCAAAACCATCGTTATTCTTCCTTCCGTAAATAGCTGTTCTTCTTATGCCAGTCGTCACTCCACCCTCCAAAAGATCCCCCACGGGATTCACCGTTCCTTTCTCTTGGGAGGTCCTATGTTTTCTGTGTTCATCGTGACGGACTGAATGCCAAGGGCTATTTTCTCTTGATTGTTCAGTCCTTCCGAATCGTTCTAGACCGATTCGTACTATGACCTCTGCTGACTTCTGATGATTCAGCTACTTATCGCTAAGTAGGTTGTGAAGGGTACTTCACGTATCCATCAGACCTCCTCGGGTAAGAGTGCAATCTTTCCTTCCATCTATCTGCTTCATTTACTCTGTATCACCTTCGGCAGAAAGGACTTTGTTTTGTTTAGCAAACTCATCCAATGATACCTAGCCTTATATGAAGTTCGTGTTCCTCAGACCGGAAGTTTGCCGCTCGCTTCCTTCAGATTCCGTGTCGCCACGGACACCCTTGCGTTAAGCTAACTGCTACTTCTGCCTTCGCAGTTCGGGACTTTCACCCTAGAGATTGCACCCATGCCGAGCACACTAAAACAAGGGAGATGTCACGAGTAGCATCTCCCTTTATTGTCTCAAATACATTGGTTCATTTTTCCAATATATTATTTTTAGCCTACAAGCATAGACTTAAAATGAATAGTCCCCACAGAATATAAGGAGTCAGAAGAAAAAGCTGTAACCGTCAAGTAAAATTGAACACTTTTTGATCATTAATTTTGAACAGTTTTGTCACCAAAAATGGAAATTCTGTTTTTCATTCTGTAACTATCTCCACCCAAATGAATGACTTCTGAGCGATGAATAATTCTATCCAAAATGGCTGTAGTAATCGCAGGATCACCTAATAATTCTCCCCATTCCGCAGGCCCTTTGTTGGACGTTAAGATGATAGAAGATTGATTATATAAGTCATTGATTAGGTGAAAAAAGAGATTGGCTTCTCTTTGATCCATGGCCATAAACATTAAGTCGTCAATAATGACGAGATTCGATTCCCTCAAACGTTTTAACCGAATTTGGGATTTACGAGTCATTTCTTCTGTTTGTAACTATTCAGCCACATGATCAAGTGAGTTGAATAGTTTTTGTATTTCTTGTCTATGATGTGAATACTCATAGACAAGGAGGTGAATCGCATGTTGACGGTACAACAAGCTGTATTTACAATGGAGAGCCTCATGGGCAAAATCCAACAACAAAACCAGTTCATTCATCAGCTCATCCAAGAAAATGAACAGTTGCGTCAGAAAAACAAGCACTTGAGCAAAGAAAATGAACGACTCAGAGGTCGCATTCAAGAGCTGGAAGCACGCACGAAAAAAAACAGCTCCAATAGCCATTTGCCCCCATCCTCTGATCGTTTTGCCCGCCCCCGTTCTTCACGTGAGCCATCTGGCAAAAAGCCAGGCGGACAAGAAGGACATCGTGGAACGACGCTCCGTCAAGTGGAACATCCCCATCATCGTGTGAACATGTGTCAAGGATGTGGGGCTTCTTTGTGTGAAGTCCAGCCTTTCAAAGTCGATGTCCGTCAAGTGTTCGATCTCCCTCCTGTGACGATCAAGGTCACCCAACATGATCGTGAAGTGAAATCGTGTCCGCATTGCCAATGTGTCCAACAAGCCCCGTTCCCACCACACGTAACGAATCATGTGCAATATGGCCCGCGGCTCACTGCGCTCGCCGTTTATTTGCACCATGTTCAATTGATTCCTTACAAACGTGTAGGTGATATGATCGAAGCGTTATATCAGCACTCGATCAGCACAGGGACTCTCGCCAATATGGTGAAACGAGGACATGAAGCGTTGGAGCCAAACATGGACATCATCGAAGAAGCTTTGCTGGATTCCAACATCTTGCATGTCGATGAAACGAGTTTGCGCATCGAAGGGAAACGGGCATGGGTTCATGTCGCGTGCACATCGAAATATACGTACTTGGCTCCTCACGCTTTCCCGTGGAAAGAAAGCGACCGATGACATCGGGATTCTTCCACGATATAAAGGGACGATGATGCATGATGCGTTCGGTACGTACCTGAACTACACCGAAGACACCCATGCCCTTTGTCACGCCCATCATTTGCGTGATCTGAAGAGCTTCATCGAACAAGGGCAGACATGGGCCATGCGCATGACCACCTTTCTGTTCGCTGCCAAGCAGGCGGTCGAAGTCCATCACGGTGCACTTCCTAACGAAGACACGAAACGATGGGAGCGTGTGTATGATCGCATCCTAGCGAAAGCACAGCACCGATTGGAAACGATGACGCCTCTCCCGAAAAAAGCACTTGCCTTTGTTGGACGGCTTCAAAAACGAAAGGAAGAAGCGCTGCGTTTCTTGCGGGAAGCTCATGTTCCCTTTGACAACAACCAAGCAGAACGGGATCTTCGCATGGTCAAAGTGAAAGAGAACATCTCGGGCACGTTTCGTGAAGAAGCATTCGCCCAGTCTTTTTGTATCGCAAGAAGCATCGTTTCCACACTCACGAAACACGAAAAAAACGTGTGGAACTCATTGTGTCGTCTGTTGAAAGGCGAAACACTCGATGATATTCTTTCTACTACTTAGGGCGTTTTCTATAACAGAAATGCCCTATTTGTGCTGGGTTTCTTTACATACTATTACTTCTGTTTTCAGCGCATGAACTAATTCTCCCATCGTGATGAATGTAACCTTATATCCTTGATAGATTGCTTCCATCCCAATTCCTATCGCCAAATGTGTCTTACCCACACCTGGTGGTCCTAATAAAATCAAATTAAACAGCTGATCCAGCCATACCAGTTCACATAATTGCTGGAGTTGTCTTTTTGTTAATGATGGTTGCTCCTCCAGTTGAAATTCATCTAATGTTTTGTAGTATGGGAAAGACGCCCATTTTAAACATCTTTCCCGTAATTTTTCCTCTCTTCGTTGTTGCTCATAACGTAACACATCATGCAAAAAACCTACATATGTCCGTTCCTCTGTTTCAGCTTTCTTTAATAGTATCGGTAAATGTGACGCTGTCTCTGTTAAATGCAATGCTCGTAAAATCTCCTGTACGTTCGTCAACTGGCTCATTTTCTTTTCCCCTCCAAAATATGAATATATTCTTCGATATTCCTTTTGGCAGCTTGTGCATGCAACACAGAATGACCCTCTTCATGCAATGGTTGCGGTGATTGCACATTCACATGGGTTGTGTGCAACGTTACCTGGCGTTGCAAGTGACCGATGACGTCTGTAAACTCTGACGCATTATACAACCGTAGTTCCATGCATTGTTGCAGAGCTTGGCTACAAATGCATGCAGGATGTTGAGCCAGCTGAGTCTGGATGAGTTGTAATTGATCTCGCATATATCGCGGATAGGCTTTTCGAATATGGGCTAAAAATGCTTTCGCCACCTCCGGTTGCTCAAATTGATGGGCTACTCGTTCGATGTAAGCATCGATTCCCTTTGTACGATCACGCAAGTGATTACGGTTTTGAATCAGTTTCCCTTTTCCTTCGGCGATGCGATGTTTTCCTATGCATCTTTCTGTTTTAGGATCGTATATCCACAACTCTGTTTTTTCTTTCATGACGACCTGTACCGTTTTCCCAAAAGGAGTATACGTCCCAAGCGGAACCGTGTATCGATTGGATCGATATAAAATCGTGTTGTCCTTTCTTACCGTTCTTGTTATACTATTGGCTAGGGTAGATATTTCGGCGCGTGCCGAATCTAAAGCGAGAGAGATGGGGCGTAAGTGTGTTTTTTCCTGTTCAAACACATCGACCGGTCTCTTTTTTTGTTGTATTATGAATCCTCCCGTTTCCTGTTCTGTTCAGCCACTCCCACCCTTGTTCATTCCATAAATCCAAATGCAAAAAGGTACGATGTTTGGCAAAGTTGTGCTTAATAAAACCCACTACATTTTCAATTTTCCCCTTGCTTTCTGGATCTGCTTTTCTGCACACATGAAGCGTCAAGTTTCGCTGTCTACGATACGCTTCAAACTCCGCCGTCAGAATGAGATCTCCTGCATTTTCGCTCACAACGATCAGATTGTCTTGATCGTAAACGAGTTCGCGTGGCATGCCTCCAAACCATTGAAAAGCTCGTTCATGTGCTTCGATCACATCCCTTGTCGTAAAAGGGCGATTCAACCATTCTTTATACTTGTAACGCGAGTGGGACAGAACAAAAGCGATAAAATACAACTGCACTTCTTTTCCTCGTTGATCTTTTACACGTATTTGACCGAAATCCACTTGTGCTTGTTCTCCCATCGGTGGGTCCGGAACAGCTTCATAGTGACGATGACATAGTTCTTTTGGTATCTTCCATTCTTCACGTAAATGCCGGACATATTGACGTACGGTACTCTCTCCAACCGAAAGGTTTGGATCACGTTCCTCTAACCAATCTTGTATCTGGGACGCTGAGATGTCTGGATGTTTCTGAATCCACTGTAAAATCATATCTCGATACGGATCTAATTTCCTTTGCCTTTGCTTTGTGGAAGCTAACCACCTCGTCATCTCTTCTGGTGACCGCTGAAGATAATGATATAAAGTTGTTCGGGATATGTTTAGCTTTTTAACTACTGCAACTTTACTAAATCCCTGCTTTAACAGTTGGTAAATTTTCATGTACACTTCCCACTTATCCACCTTTCTTTTCCTCCTAGCAACTAAGTAGAATGTCAATATCTATCTTAGCTGTTAAGAGCGTTTTTGGTAAATAAGTGTCCAATTTTATTTGTCGGAAACTGTCCAGTTTAGTTTAGCAGTTACAAACCATAAATATTAAATGTTACCTGAATTTTCTGATGTATCTAAAAGCAAAACTATATAAGTTGCAATAAAGATTTTCCGATTGTTCGATTCTGTTTTCCTTCATAACAAGTCATTTTGATAGAATGTGGTGGGCGCTCTACTGGATGTAAAACAAAGTTTCAACTTATATAGAATGAGAGTAATAGGAGGGGAAAAGCAGAATTGACGCTATAATTACAAGTTTCATCCTTTTATAGTACCCGAAAAATTATTACAGCAATAATTCCTCCAATAAATTGTAAGCTATATAAGTTGAATTAAAGATTTACAACTGAACACACAAACGATCGATCGTTTGTTCTGGTTTCTGGTTGATTCGCTGAATAAAGGCTTGGACATTCTTTCTAATTTCTTGCACACTCGAATAGAACACGTTGTAAATCACGTCTGATTTCAGCCATTTCCATAGCCCTTCAATCAAGTTCAATTGCGGACTGTATGGTGGCAAAAAGACGAGCTCTAACCGATCTTCGTGTTCTTTTAAAAATGGCTGAATGAGTTTGGCATGGTGAATTCGAGCGTTATCTAAAATCATCACTATTTTGCCTGTGGGATAGCGTTCTAACACAAGTTGAAGAAATCGAAGAAATGTTTCCGCGTCATAGCGTTCTTCTTCGATGCAAAACACTTCCCCTGTTTCGTAGTTCAACGTGCCAATCAGCTTCAGCCCTTGATGTTTTCCAAACGTCGGAATGATTCGTTGTTTTCCTTTGACAAACCATGTTTTTTGAATCGCTTGGTAATCACGAATCATCGACTCATCTTGAAAGAGGACATGGGCGATGTTCCCATCTACCAGTTTTTTTTTACTTCAGGGAAGGTGATTTCGACGAATTCTTTTTGTTTCTCTCCATCGGCATTGGCTAGTGTATAGGTCGGTTTCGTATAGCTTAGCCCTAACCGATGCAGAATGTCACTTGTTCCGCGAAGCGTGTATGTTGGCCCCCACTTTTGTTGAATGAGTTCAGCGATTATCGCAAGCGTCCAATTATATTTTGCTTCGAATCCCACATCTACGGGGAGCTGATGTTCAATGATCCAAGCCAGCTCTTTTTCTTGTTCAGGGGTCAATCGACGTGGAGCACTGGGTGAATATTTCATCTCTAGTCCGTCAAGAACTCGCTGAGTGTAGGCATGGATATAGTTATAAACGGTTTTTTTGGATCGACCGGTAATCGTTGCGATTTCTTCTTTTGCGTACCCCTGCAAATGAAGATAAATCGCTTGGTAGCGTTCATATGCTCGTTTACTTTTTGCTTCTTTCATGGCAGTGGACAACTTTTCGATCTCGTCTTTGTGATTCGGCATCGTATCTTCTTTCCGTTCCCCTATTTTCTTTTTTTATTATTCACCGTGGAACGGGAGAAAACCTTTATTTCAATTTATATAGCTAGAATTCATATAAATCTTTTCCTTATCTATTAAATATTTGGTTCTGTCATCATTCAATATTGATTTTAGGACATAAAAAATTCGTCTTGTAAAAGCTAGGTGTTTTCTTCTTCTATTACTATTACACGAACGCACTCGTTCATTAAACACACTATATTTAAGATTTATTACGCTTAAAAAGTTTTATAACGTTCGAATAGACACTGTAAACAAAGAAACACCAAACCATCCAAGGAAATATTATGTATAAGATATTCATGAGGTTACTAAGTATTTCATGCGGAGTTCTTTCCATAGTAAAACTATAATCATAAACGAATCCAATCCAATACAAAAGCAATAAACCACAGAAAGCTATGAAAGGAAATGTTCTTTTAGCTGTTGCCATCAATATCATGTTTACAACGATAAGAATGATTATTAAATTTGGATGTGTCATATAATCCACCACACTATCATTAGCATAAATGTCATTAGAATCACGCATTTCAAGTCACCACCGTAAAAAACAAAATTTCGGTTCATCACCAAAAGATGTACTTGATTTTTACGTTAACATATGATAGCAGTCTCTAAACGCACACGCAAAGCAAAGCGTTGGATATTTCGGTATCCATATCACCGCCTTTTGATCAACTTGATTTTGTTGTTGATTCCTTCCATTGGGTCATTGGAATAAGGAAAAACGATGCAAGAAAGCACCGCCTCTTTTCGAGCGAGCAGCGCCTTGGTAATACTTTCGCACAGCCGCACATTCACTAAAGAGGTGGCGATCAAACCATTGTGCCAAACGAGTTTCGGCTTGTTTTCTTGTTGGACTTTTCGATACGTAACGGAAGTGCTGAAGAGTTTGATAGACATGGCGTAAATACGAACTTTCTTGACACCATTGTCGAACGTTCTGTCTCTCTTCTTCTGTCAACTTTTCTGGCCGTTGGCTCAATAATCGGCAAACACGGCGAACGCTTCCATGTTTCGTTCCACCTTTAGCAAGGTATTTACGGCAACGCTTGAGTGCATCGGTGAACAACTGAATGACATGGAAGTGATCGAGAACATGGATCTTGGACACACTTTTTGAATGGCTTTTCTCATGGCTGGAGCCAAATCACTGACGATATACTTCGCCGTTGAAGCGACAGGTTGAAGGACCTCTGCAATCGCTTCTTCATTCTTTCCTGAAGCCATAGACAGGGCACGCCGAGTTTGAGCATCCATCTACGGCTACTCCATAATCTTGTCCTTTACGGAAAGCGAATTCATCCACGCATACAACGGTCGAATCCGAAGTTGACAAACAAGCCGGGGTATATTGATAAAACCAACGTTCTACCGTTGTATAAGCAAGTTGTAAAAAGTGAGCGACTTCTTGAATCGTTTTTTCGATACAGAGCTGAGCGACCCACTGTTGAAACGATTCCGTTACGATACTGTGAGATGGAAGTCCCGGATAGGAAACGGTAAACGTAAGGGAACAAGTGGAGCAACGTCTTCTTTCAACAGGGAGTTCAATACAAAATAGACCGATTGTATGAGTATAGCCATGGATCCATTGCTTCCGTTTGGATGGATGACACTTTCGTTGTACGTCCGAAGCAAACGAGGCAGACCGGGCAATGCGGAGGAAGAGACAGTTCGAAAATCCAGCGATCTCCCTCTTTTCGTTCTCCTTGAATAAGAAAGTCTGGTAAATCGATAAAACCTTTGATCAACTGAGAATGCATGCGAAATTTCCTCCATGGTTGATGGTTTGGTCACCTTTATCATACAGGAAATTTCGCTTTTTTTGTATCTTTATGTACAAAAAAATTTAATTGTCAAGTACATTTTGTGGTGAAGAGCCAAAGTTTTATATTACTTCCATTTTAATCCGCAAACTGTGTTTTTTAAATATTTTTACAATTTAAACATCCCTTTTATCACTTTACATCTCGCACTTTCCTAAAAAAATTATATCCTGTTTTTTCAAAGTAAAAATGTCCTTTTCAGTGCGTTATCTTTTCGATAAAAACTCCCAATTTATTAGATTACTGTAGATGAGCAAATTCGCTAACATAAATTTACAACAAAATAAAAGAAAAGACATGAACCCAATTCTTTGATTAGAATAGATGTGCCAACAAACCATTCACAAGGAGGTTCATGTCTCATGAATAGATTAGCACATCATCAAGGAATCGACAAGTTTTTCACGATGTTAGGGTTGGCACTTTATTTCTCGAAACCTGTGATGAAGCATCTCGTTCATATCGTGGATGCGATGGTGACGAAAGGTTTTTCCGGGACGTTGACCGATCTTCATCATGGTAGTTTTCACCCGAATCATCGCACGACACTGAGCCATTTTTTCACGAAAAGTCCGTGGGATGAAGAAACATTGCTTCACAAACTCCAGCAGTGGATTCTTCGTCGTGTCGAACGCAGCTCGAAACAAGAGAATTCTCCCCTTTTTGTTTCAATCGATGATACAATTTGCCAAAAAACGAAGCCTTCGTCACGGGCAACACACGCCATTCAAGGGTGTGATTGGCACTATTCTCATGCCGAGAAAAAGTCAATCTGGGGGCATTCTCTCGTTTGGCTCATGGTTCATACGATGACCCAAGCGTTCCCTTTTGCCTTTCGCCTCTATGACAAGACGGCAGGGAAAAGCAAAGGGGAACTTGCGATGGAGATGCTTTCTTCTTTGGATGTGAGTCGCCCCGTTTATGTGCTCATGGATTCGTGGTATCCATCGCAAACGCTCGTGGAAGCTTGTCTGAAAAAAGGATTCCACGTGATTGCGATGCTCAAGACGAACCGAATTCTCTACCCGAAAGGTATCGCCATCCAAGCGAAGCAGTTTGCCCACTACATCGAACCGAAAGACACTCACCTCGTCACGGTGGGAAAAGAGCAGTATCGGGTGTATCGCTACGAAGGTGCTCTGAACGGTCTCAAGGATGCAGTGGTGATCCTCGCTTGGAAAGCGGATCAACCGATGACATCGGAACATCTTCATTGCGTCTTGAGCACGGATCGCAAGTTGAGCGATGAAGACATCTTGCGCTACTATGCTGAGCGTTGGTCGATCGAATGTTTTTTCCGTCAAGCGAAAGACCAGCTGAAACTCGATGGATACCGCGTTCGCGGGCGTCGGGCAGTGAAACGGTATTGGATCTTGGTGCAACTTGCGTATGTGTACAGCATGTTCGAGTCGAACAGTGATTTTTCGGATGGGCTCGATCTCCTGCGCAAGAGAAAAGGACATAGCCTCGTGGAGTTCATTTACTGTGCAGCAAAACAAAATATTCCCATCGATACCGTAAAAAAACAGCTCCACGTGGCATAAGGGGTATCCTGTTTGTCTCTTTTTATATGGTAATTATTGTGATTAAAATTGCTCAACTACAGTAGATTATTTTATTTTATGTTTACGAACAAAAAAGTCATTTAAAAACCACCCCTCTTAATTAATTTATCGAAGCAAGTCTCTTATATTGTTTTCCCTATTTAGAGTTTCGACATTAGCAAATAAATAACCTTTTTATTTAGGTTTAACCATTCATTACCTTATTCTCTATCCTGCTTCGTTGGTACAAAAAGAAAATTAAACGACTTTTTTGCATTTAAACAACATTTATGTAATTTAAACAACTTTTTTGTCACTCAACAACTATACCTATTTTGTTTTATGCAAAAAAATGGGGCTGTCTGATAAGTCCCTAAAATGAAGAGGCTGTCTCAAAATCGAAGAGTCAGCCCCCACAACAGACGAACAGTGCCTGGCACTGTTCGCCTAAAAACCACTATTCCAAAGGAGATAGAGAAAAATAACGAGCTGAAGTATTTTACACGTGAGCAACTGGAGAAGTTTTTGAACGAGGTAAAGAAGCCGCAAAAACACGCGAAGTATCAACATTCGATTCAATATTACGTGTTATTTACGCTTTTAGCGCGGACAGGATTACGAATTGGCGAAGCGTTGGCTTTGACCTGGGATGATATTGACTTGGAAAATAAAACGCTCACGGTGAACAAAACGCTAGTGTGTCCGACGAACTCGACACCCTATCTTTCCACTCCAAAATCAAAGGCGAGTCTGCGGACGATTAAGCTGGATGAAGTGACCATTCGTTTATTGAAAAACATCGCATCAATCGGAACGAGATGTATTTAAGATATCCCGGCTACAAGAAGCCAGAAACGAACATCGTCTTTCACCAGCAAGACGGACGTTGGTTGCGGACGAATGTCGTAAGGGAATATTTCAAAGAAGTATGTAAACGGGCAGAACTTCCTGTTTTATCGCCGCATGCGTTACGTCATAGTCACGCCGTGCATCTTTTAGAGGCTGGGGCAAATATCAAATATGTTTTCGAGCGATTAGGGCATGCCAGCATAAAAATGACCGCTGATACGTACCTCCATGTGACCAAGAAAATTGAGGATGGGGCACTGGAGTTGTATCAGCGGTACACCGAAAGAAAATGAATTGTGGGTGTAGCGCCTATAAGCAAACGCTACACCATTGATATTATAAGGATTATCCAATACTACCTTCCATTTCAAACTTAATGAGTCGGTTCATTTCAACGGCGTATTCCATCGGCAATTCTCTCGTAAACGGCTCAATAAAGCCCATAACGATCATTTCTGTCGCTTCTTGTTCAGAGATGCCGCGGCTCATTAAATAAAATAGTTGTTCTTCTGATACTTTCGACACTTTTGCTTCATGCTCAAGCGAAATGTTGTCGTTTAAAATTTCGTTGTATGGAATTGTATCAGATGTTGATTGATTATCCATGATGAGTGTATCGCACTCAATATTTGAACGTGATCCGTCCGCCTTCCGTCCGAAATGAACGATACCGCGATATGTGACTTTTCCGCCTTGTTTCGAAATCGATTTGGATACGATCGTTGATGACGTATTTGGTGCTAAGTGAATCATTTTTGCACCTGCGTCTTGATGTTGTCCTTTGCCAGCAATCGCAATCGAAAGTGTCAAACCACGCGCACCTTCTCCTTTTAAAATAACTGCTGGATATTTCATCGTTAATTTTGATCCGATATTTCCATCGATCCATTCCATCGTTGCGTTTTCTTCGCAAACCGCGCGCTTTGTCACGAGGTTGAAGACGTTGTTTGCCCAGTTTTGAATCGTTGTATAACGGCAATACGCGCCTTTTTTCACGATAATTTCAACGACGGCGCTATGAAGGGAGTTTGTCGTATATACAGGCGCCGTACAGCCTTCAACGTAATGAACGTGTGCCCCTTCGTCGACGATAATTAACGTCCGCTCAAATTGGCCCATATTTTCCGAGTTAATTCGGAAATACGCTTGCAACGGCGTATCAACTTTTACACCTTTTGGTACGTAAATGAACGAACCACCCGACCAAACGGCTGAGTTGAGTGCTGCAAATTTATTATCTGTCGGCGGAACGACTTTCGCCCAATGCTCGCGGAACAAATCTTCGTTTTCTTTTAGCGCTGAGTCTGTGTCTTTAAAAATGACACCTAATTTCTCAAGGTCTTCTTTCATGTTGTGGTATACAACTTCCGATTCGTATTGAGCCGATACCCCAGCTAAATATTTTTGTTCTGCTTCTGGAATACCGAGCTTATCGAACGTCGCTTTAATTTCTTCTGGTACTTCATCCCATGAGCGCCCAGATTTTTCTGAAGGTTTGACGTAATACGTAATTTCATCGAAATCTAAGCTTGATAAATCGCCACCCCATTGTGGCATCGGCATACTGTAAAAAATATCTAACGCCTTTAAGCGAAATTCAAGCATCCACTTTGGTTCATTTTTCATACGCGAAATTTCTTCTACAATTTCGCGCGTTAATCCGCGCTCAGCGCGGAAGACAGATACGTCTTTATCGGCGAAACCGTACTTATATTCACCGATTTCTGGCATTTTTTTCGCCATCTCGTTCGCCTCCTTTTTATGACTAGCCTTGTTGCTCATGCAATCCTTTTTCCATCGCTTTCCACGCTAACGTTGCACATTTAATGCGGGCTGGGAATTTCGATACACCTTGAAGTGCTTCAATATCACCTAAATCAATCGAATCGTCGTAATCTTTTCCTTGCATCATGTCGGAAAAAATCGTTGATAGCTTGAGCGCTTCTTCAATTGTTTTTCCTTTAATCGCCTCCGTCATCATCGATGCGGAGGACATCGAAATGGAACAACCTTCTCCTTCAAATTTCGCATCGACAATTTTTCCGTCTTCTACTTTTAATGTTAAGTGAATGCGGTCGCCACACGTCGGGTTGTTCATGTTGATATCGACGTGTTCCCCTTCTAATACACCACGATTTCTCGGGTTTTTATAATGATCCATAATGACTTGTCGATACAACGTATCTAAATGGCTATTAAAAGACATAGCTGAAATACTCCTTCGTTTTCTTTAATGCTGAAACAAGCGCATCAATTTCCTCTTCTGTGTTGTATAAATAAAAGCTTGCTCGTGCAGTTGCTGTCACGTTTAGCCACTTCATAAGTGGTTGCGCACAATGGTGACCAGCACGAACGGCAATGCCTTCCGCATCTAAGACGGTCGCAACATCGTGCGGATGCACACCGTCAATATTAAATGTCACAAGTCCTGCACGCTCTTTCGGACCGTAAATCGTCAACCCGTCAATCGTTGCAAGTTGTTCGAGCGCATATTGCGCTAAACGATGTTCATGCTCAGCAATATGATCCAATCCAATTTGTTCAAGAAAATCAATGGCAGCTCCTAAGCCAATCGCTCCTGCGATAATTGGTGTACCACCCTCAAATTTCCACGGAAGTTCTTTCCATGTTGACTCGTACAACCCAACAAAATCAATCATTTCCCCGCCGAATTCCACAGGCTCCATTTGCTCAAGCAAGCGTTTTTTACCGTATAACACCCCGATGCCTGTTGGGCCACACATTTTATGTCCCGAAAACGCATAAAAATCGCAGTCGATATCTTGCACATCTACTTTCATGTGCGGCGTGCTTTGTGCCCCGTCAACAACGACGACAGCGCCGTTCTTATGAGCGATTCGAGCAATTTCTTTTACTGGGTTGATCGTACCGAGCACGTTGGATACGTGCATGACAGCTACAATTTTCGTATTCGGTGTTACCGTTTGTTCGACATCTTCTAAGCGAATCGTACCATCTGGTTGTAGCGGAATGTATTTAAGCGTCGCCCCTGTTTGTTTAGCAACTTGTTGCCAGGGGATAATGTTACTATGGTGCTCCATATACGTAATGACGATTTCATCGCCTTCGCGCACGTTTGCGCGACCGTAACTGGCCGCCACCAAGTTAATGGCCGTTGTCGTCCCACGCGTAAAAATAATTTCTTCCGTCGAAGCGGCACCGATGAAGCGGCGCACTTTTTCACGCGCCCCTTCGTATGCATCGGTTGCTTTTGTACCGAGCGTATGCACGCCGCGATGAACGTTCGAATTGTATTGCCGATAATAGTTGTCAATCGCTTCAATGACAGGCAACGGCTTTTGAGAAGTCGCTGCGCTATCTAAATAAACGAGCGGCTTGCCGTCTACTTGTTGATCTAAAATCGGGAATAGTTGACGAAGTTCTTTTACATTCATCATTTAACTTTCCTTTCGATCACTTCGATTAATTGTTTCTTTACACGGTCAATCGGAATTTCATTGACAACTGGCGCCAAAAAGCCATGAATAATTAATCGTTCCGCTTCCGTTTTCGGAATACCGCGGCTCATTAAATAATATAATTGTGTCGGGTCAACACGACCGACCGATGCCGCATGGCCTGCTGTGACGTCATCTTCATCAATTAATAAAATTGGGTTCGCATCGCCACGCGCTTTCGGACTTAACATAAGCACGCGTGATTCTTGTTCTGCGTTCGATTTCGATGCGCCATGCTCAATTTTACCAATACCGTTAAAGATGGATGTTGCTTCGTCTTTTACCACGCCATGTTTTAAAATGTAGCCTTCCGTATGCTTTCCATAATGAATGACGCTTGTCGTAAAGTTTTGCACTTGTTCTCCACGGCTTACAACAACTGTTTTTGTGTCACCAAACGAACCGTCGCCGATTAAACGCGTAATGTTTTCTGAAATGGTATTTCCATCGTTCATTAAACCGAGCGCCCATTCAATGCGCGCATGACGACCTGTAATACCGCGGCGGTTTACATACGTCGTTGTCCCTTTCGCTAAACTGTCCACGGCGCCAAAAAATACTTGCGCATCGTCTAATGCAAACACTTCCGTAATGATGTTTACGATCGCTTCGGAACGTTCACATGTTGAAATATAGTTTTCAACATACGTCACTTTGCTACCGACATCCGCAACGATAATGACATGGTTAAACAACGCCTCCGCCTTTTCATGGACATATACAGCTTGCAAAGGCACATCAACTTGCACATGCTTTGGTACGTATACAAACACGCCACCATTTACAAACGCAGCATGAAGGGCAGCAAGACGATGTTCATTTACTTTTACACCGTTCATAAAATATTTTTCCACAAGATCGCTATGTTCGCGAACAGCTGTCGCTAAGTCTGTAAAAATGACACCTTTTTCTTTTAATTCATCAGCAAGCGATGCGTACGCACATGTATGATCGCGTTGCACATATACATTTTTTTGTTCCTCATCGATATCGATAAGCACTTTCACTTCTTCTGGCAACTCTTCTAACGACGAAAGCGGTGCGCTTTCAACGAGATGAGTAGAAAATTGTGTAAAGTTCCAACGATCAATTTTCGTTTTATCTGGCTTCGGTAAAGGAAGTTGTTCAGCTTGCGCAAGAGCTTGTAAGCGAACGTTTAAAAGCCAGTCCGGTTCTCCACGCCCTTCAGAAAAAGAGCGGACATACTGTTGGTCGAATGGTAGTTTCGTCTCAATCATCACAAATCCTCCTAACGCTTACGCTTCTTGCTCGACGACTTCATCTTCAATGCCTAGCTCTTTTTTAATCCAATCGTATCCTTCAGCCTCAAGACGTTGTGCTAACTCTGGACCACCAGATTTCACGATGCGTCCTTGCATCATCACATGTACGTAATCTGGCGTAATGTAGTTTAATAAACGTTGATAGTGCGTAATAATTAAACAGCCGAAGTCGTTGCTACGCATTTCATTGACGCCTTTTGCAACAACTTTTAATGCGTCAATGTCAAGACCTGAATCAATTTCGTCTAAAATTGCAATTTTCGGCTGTAACATCATTAATTGTAAAATTTCATTTCGCTTTTTCTCTCCACCTGAAAATCCTTCGTTTAAATAACGATGCGCCATATCTGGATTCATTTCTAAAAACGCCATTTTTTCATCTAATTGACGGATAAATTTCATTAATGAAATTTCATTTCCTTCTCCGCGACGCGCGTTAATTGCTGAGCGAAGGAAATCCGCATTTGTTACACCGCTAATTTCGCTAGGATATTGCATCGCTAAAAATAGCCCAGCACGAGCGCGCTCATCTACTTCCATTTCTAGTACATCTTGACCATCTAACGTAATGCTTCCTTTTGTTACTTCATATTTGGGATGCCCCATAATGGCAGCGGATAACGTCGATTTCCCTGTTCCGTTCGGCCCCATGATCGCATGGAACTCGCCACCTTTAATTTCAAGGTTAACCCCTTTTAAAATTTCTTTTCCGTCAATTGCAACGTGAAGATCTTTAATTGTTAATGTTGCCATAAAAAAATACCTCCAGTTTCGCTTATGTTCATGAAACGTAATTCTCATTTTATTCTCATTACAATTTTATAACAGATGAAAAGTATTAGCAACCTTATTGCAAGCATTTTGATACTTTTTTGTTTCGAAAGTGCATTTCATCACATATGTAAAAAAGGATAGGGAATTCCTATCCTTTTAATGAACGTGCCGAAATTCTTCTACACATTGACGAACGAGCGTAACCGCTTGGCTCATCGTCGCCCCACCAGCTAACGCAGCAGCAACGGCACACGCTTCAAATATTTGTTCTTCTGTCGCCCCTTCATCGATACACCCTTTTGTATGATAAATCGTGCAATATTCATCTTGTTTGGCGACACTAATACCGAGAGCAATTAATTGTTTTTCTTTTTTGGATAACGATCCTTCTGCAAAACATGCCTCTGTAAACGCATTAAACGTTTGTCCAACTTTCGGCATATGTTGCGTAAATGTTCCTAGCCCTTGCTTATATTCGTGTAAACATTGTTCCATCGACATATGCACTCCTCCTTCCTTTTTATCATGCGTCGTTTTTCAAAAAATATAAAAGGATGCCCATATTGGACATCCTTATTTTGCAGCTGGAATGACTGCGCCGTTATACTTTTGTAAAATGAAGTCTTGAATGTCTTTTGATTGCAATACTTCCACGAGCGTTTGAATTTCTTTACGTGTTTCGTCACCTTTACGAACAGCAATAATGTTCACATATGGATTGTTTTCTGGCGATTCAACCGCGATCGGATCTTTCGCTGGATCTAAGCCCGCATCTAACGCATAGTTTGCGTTAATTAATACCGCATCTCCTTCGTTGTTTTTATATACTTGTGGAAGTAATCCTGCTTCGACATCTGCTTCGAATACTAAATTTTTCGGATTTTCAACGATGTCATCAATCGTCGCTTTCGTTTTATCAACACCATCTTTTAATTTAATTAACCCTTTTTCTTCAAGCATCGATAAAATGCGACCGTGGTCGGCAACCGAGTTACTCATAATGATTTTTGCACCATTTGGTAGCTCTTCAAGGCTTTTATATTTTTTCGAGTACACGCCGATTGGCTCAATATGAATACCACCAGCATTTACAAAGTCATAACCATGTTCTTTCATTTGTGCTTCTAAATAAGGAATGTGTTGGAAATAGTTCGCGTCTAACTCTTTATCCGCTAACGCTTTGTTCGGTAATACGTAATCTTGGAACGTCACAATTTCTAATTCAATCCCTTTTTCTTTTAAAATTGGTTTTGCCTTTTCTAAAATTTCCGCATGTGGCACGTTGGATGCCCCAACGACAAGCTTATTCGCTTTTTCTTCTGCACTTTCATTTTTTCCGCAAGCAGCGAGCGCTAATACAACAACTGCCGCAACAAGTAAAGAGATCCATTTTTTCATTTGTTTCTTCCTCCTTTTTTATCTTTTATCTATTTTAGAAGTGACAAAGTCACCAATAAACTGAATGATGAAGACAATGACTAAAATGAGCACTGTTGCAACGAACGTGACGTCGTTATTGTTGCGTTGAAACCCTTCTAAATACGCTAAGTTTCCAAGCCCCCCAGCACCAACGACTCCCGCCATCGCTGTATAACCAACGAGCGCGATCGCTGTAACTGTAATGCCAGATACAAGTGCTGGCAACGCTTCAGGGAGAAGCACTTTCCAAATAATTGTTGCTGTCGTTGCCCCCATCGCTTTTGCCGCTTCAATGACACCTTTATCAATTTCACGAAGCGCAATTTCAACCATGCGTGCATAAAACGGAGCGGCCCCGATAATGAGTGCCGGTAGCGCAGCATTCGCTCCAAGAATTGTACCAACGACAAGTTTCGTAAATGGAATAAGCAAAATAATTAAAATAATGAACGGAATAGAACGAAAAATGTTAACAAATGACGCAATGATACCGTTAACGAGACGATTTTCCCATATGTTTCCCTTAGACGTTAAAAACAACAACAATCCGAGTAAAATACCAAGCACAAACGTTGCGACAACGGAGACGGCGGTCATATACAACGTTTCCGTCGTGGCTGCCCATATTTTATCCCAAACGACGTTCGGAAATAGTTCATTGAACATTCGCCAACACCTCCACTTCAACTTCTTGCTGGCGAATAAAAGCGAGCGCTCGCTCGATTTCTTCATTCGCACCGTCTAAATGAATGAACAACACCCCGTATGCTCCGTGATACGTCTGTGAAATTTTCCCTTGTAAAATATTTATATTTAAATCGAATTGACGAATGAGTTGTGTGATGAGCGGTTGCTCAGCTGCTTCACCAACAAATGTCAGTTGCACAACTTTACCATTCGGATATCGTTCAAGAAGATGCAACATCGCTTCTTTCGTTTCTTCCGGCTCTGTCACTTGCTGAACAAATCGTTTCGTAATCGGCTGTTCTGGCTTGCGGAATACGTGAAGCACTTCGCCCATTTCGACAATTTTTCCGTTTTCCATGACCGCCACGCGATCACAAATTTTGCGAATCACGTGCATCTCGTGTGTAATTAATACGATCGTTAAACCGAGACGTTTGTTAATATCAACAAGCAAGTCTAAAATTGAGTCGGTCGTTTGCGGATCAAGCGCCGATGTTGCTTCATCGCATAGCAACACTTTCGGA
Organism: Anoxybacillus flavithermus; assembly: GCA_002243705.1. GTDB lineage: Bacteria > Bacillota > Bacilli > Bacillales > Anoxybacillaceae > Anoxybacillus > Anoxybacillus flavithermus. The sequence goes on along the minus strand of CP020815.1, from coordinate 922,091 downwards.
TTGTTCGCTAATGCGCGTGCAATGCCAACGCGTTGCTTTTGTCCGCCGCTCAGTTGCGATGGATATGCATTTTCTCTCCCTTGCAAACCGACGAGTTGAATCAGTTCATCGACGCGCTTCATTCGCTCTTCTTTCGGCACATCTGCAATTTCTAACGGAAAAGCAATATTTTCGCGCACGGTACGCGACCAAAGCAAATTAAAATGTTGGAAAATCATCCCGATTTGTTGACGCGCTTGGCGTAACTGCTTCCCGCTAATTTTCCCCATATCTTTCCCATCAACAACCACTTCACCGCTTGTCGGCTTTTCTAATCCGTTCAATAATCGAATGAGCGAGCTTTTCCCTGCTCCACTATAACCGATGATACCGAAAATTTCTCCTTGTTCGATATGCAAATTCACATGATCGACTGCCGTTACGTTCCCGCTTGCTGCTTTATACACTTTCGTTACGTTTGATAAAGTAATCATGCTGTCACCTTCCTTCCATGAAAAAAGCCTTTCTGCTCAAGAGAACAGAAAGGCGTAATGATCCATTCTGTCTCTTATCTCTCAAAGCAAACGCTTTGTGTGAATTGGCACCATTTCAGCAGCGCTGACGGTTGCCGGGTTTCATCGGGCACATCCCTCCACCTCTCTTGATAAGAGCGCTTTTAAACGCTTTATTCAGTTAACGTTTTAATACGTTTAAGGGCTGTTTTAAACTACGAAAGTGAGTATATCATCGAAAGAAGGACGGTGTCAATAAAAATTTTTTAACTATTTCTCCTTCATAATCAAGTGAACTGAATATATAGCATGAGAAATCGCTACTCTTCGGATGTCGGGCTACGAACAACCCGCCGCTTTGTTAACATGCAAAAGACTGACCCAACACGCATTAGCGTTTCAGATCAGCCTCTTCAGTTCAAAACATGAAGTTAAACTTTCTAATTGTAGGCATACATAGTTACATGAAATGGACCCTTAATTACATTCTTCTTTTGTAATTCTAATCGTTACATACACTTTATGAAAAGAGTCATAGTAGTCAGCTTGTGCAACACTAGATGTATACCATTTATCAACTAATTTCAAGTAAGAATCTGTATTTACTAAAGAATAAATTCCTGTAATAGTAGAGGACTTAGTCGTTAGATTTCGGTCGTACGTCACTGTCATCGTCACTGTACCATACATACTCTGAACCGTTTTTGTTTCTTTATTTCCTCGGACAATAGTATCAAGTGGAGTAATTTTTGATTTTGAATTGCTTAATTTTGCTATTGAACTCCCTACTGCAGGAGTAACTGTAATTTTTACATTCCCCTCTTTATATACTCGTTTCGGGAGCGTACTAGCTTCAGTAGTAATTAACGATCCAAAAAAACCATCTAACAACAGAGTAACAGTTAATGCTAGGGTAGCAACTAAAATAAGCCTTCTAAATTTACTTCTCATTATTATCTCTCCTCACATAGTCCAATTGTAATGCTAGTTCTCCGCTACTTGTCCATAATGAGATAGACTTGTACATTAGCGCCAGTTAAACATCGGCATCATGAATATAAGTAGAAATGTTTATTTAGTTGATTACTCACCATAAATGCAACGTATTGTATAAAAGTCAGACATTCTTTATTTCAACTTATACATTGCTCACACTCCTCCGCTTCTTCTCAAAAAATAGCTGATCAGCTATTTTTAATTTACCAAAAATAGAAAAGAAAAAAATCCGTATTTTCCGCCAATTTTTTGGCGAAAATCCGCCAATTTCTTCAAAATAAATGACAAAGTTTATTAAATGAAGTAGAATCTAGTAAAAAAGTAGAGGGGAAATGGCATGGCTATTCGTACATTGCTTATTGATTCTGACCCTATCTATTTGCTTGGGGTGGAAAAATTGTTGGAAAACGAAAATAACATAACGGTTGTCGGTTCTGTTTCTTGCATTGATTCACTAGAGACTCTCATACATATATATGCACCAGATGTCATTGTGATAAATGTGCACATGCACATAATAAAAGCATTGGGCTGGATAAAAAACGTGAAAGAAACATATCCTACGATCAATGTCATTATGCTATGCAACTATCCACCGCTCGCCTTATCTGCGCATGAGGCAGGTGTATCCGTCGTATTGTCAAAAGAAAAAGTTTCCACTCATTTAGCACATATGATCCGATACAGCAACGAAGGAGAAAAACATTTTTTGGTGGATAGTGAAACTATGTATTCAACAAAGCATGGTTTAACAAACATTGAAATCGATATATTACAAATGTTAGCAGACGATCAAACGAGTGTACAAATTAGCGAACGGTTAAAGATAAGCAAACGAACCATGGAACGTCATCTTTCTTCTATTTTCGAAAAATTAGGGGTTTTGTCACGAACAGGAGCGGTTGCCGAAGCGCTGCGGTTACAACTCATAAAATGAAAGGTGCTAGTCGAACAATCTAACTAGCACCTTTCATATTTACACCCGCGAATACATCGACCGTACCCCTGTCGCCGCTTCAATCGCCTGTTCTAAGTCTTCGATTAAATCGTCCACGTTTTCAATACCGACCGATAAACGAATCATATCTTCTGTTACGCCGGATGCTTTCAATTCTTCTAAACTTAACTGTTGATGCGTTGTACTTGCAGGATGAATAATCAAACTTTTTGCATCGCCGACGTTTGCCACATGTGACCAAAGTTTGACATTGTTAATCAATGTCGCCCCTGCTTCTCGTCCACCTTGAATGCCGAAGACAACGACTGCTCCTGCCCCTTTTGGCATATATTTTTTCGCTAGCTCTTTTGCTGGATGGTCGTCGTGTTCCGGATACAACACCCAATGAACTGCTGGATGGTTTTCCAAATACTCGACGATTTTTCTCGTATTGGCAATATGCTCTTTCATGCGGACATGCAACGTCTCCAGCCCTAAATTAAACTGGAATGCGTTGAACGGGCTAATCGCCGGTCCTAAGTCACGTAACAACTGCACGCGTGCTTTGACGATATACGCTGCCGCACCGATGTCTGCGTATACGAGATTATGGTAACTTGGATCTGGCGTCGTAAACGCTGGAAACTTCGGCGAATTCCAATCAAATTTTCCACCATCGACAATGATACCGCCTAACGTCGTTCCGTTACCAAGCAACCATTTCGTTGCCGAATGAACGACGATATCTGCTCCATGCTCGATTGGCCGGCAAAGGTACGGAGTTGCAAACGTGTTGTCAATAATCAACGGAATGCCTGCTTCATGCGCAATTTCCGCAACCGCCTCAATGTCTAACACATGCAGGCTTGGATTGCCAATTGTTTCGGCAAAAATCGCTTTCGTTTTTGGTGTAATTGCCGCACGGAAATGTTCTGGATTAGACGGATCGACAAAATGCGTCGTAATGCCGTATTTCGGCAACGTATTCGCAAACAAATTGTACGTTCCTCCATATAACGTCGAAGCAGAAACAATATCATCTCCCGCTTGAGCAACGTTTAAAATCGCCATTGTAATCGCCGCCATGCCGCTCGCGACCGCTAAAGCCCCGACACCACCTTCAAGCTTAGCCACTCGTTCTTCAAATACAGTGACCGTCGGATTATGAATGCGCGTATAAATGTATCCCGCTTCCTTTAGCGCAAATAAGTTGGCCGCATGTTCTGTGTTATCAAACAAGTATGCATTCGACTGATAAATAGGCACCGCACGTGCTTTCGTTACTGGATCCGTTTGCAATCCGCCATGAACAGCAATCGTTTCAAATTTCATCGTTTCTCCCCCTGATTGAATAATTGAATATTTTGAATTTTAACACGATAAGATACGTTCGTCAACGAACAACATCATACGGCTTGGCAAGGAAAAAGATTGACTCTAACAATAAAATGTGACGAAACGATGCTGTGACGGACAATTCGTTTAATCGCAGTTGTTGCTGTAGTTTTAAAGACCCTTGCAATAGCGACATCATTGCCTGTGCCGAACCACGAATCGTAATGACTCGCTCTCCATCTACCTCTCCTACGCAACGAATCCCTTCTTTCGATATGCATAATAATACTTCTCGACTCTCCCATTGTAGTTGAATATATAAACAATCATTCGGCAAAATCGGTGCTAACATGTTCATTTAACCGCCCCCGTCCCATATTTCTCATATCCATTGTTTCCATATAAATGCGAGTAGTTCCTGCTATAAACGCTCGACAAATGTCTCGTTTCCTCGTCAATTTCCCAAGAAATATGTCGAAAGCTGGCTTTATTTAGCCAGCTTTCGCAACGTTTCGTATAAATATGGAACAGAATGAAAAGCATATATTTTTTGTACAAGTTTATCATGTTGAAAAATAAGTAAACACGGAACGCTTTCGACGCACCACTCAACCGCTTTGTCCGGCACGTAGTTTAAATCTTGACGTTCAAATGCAACAGATGGCAATAACTGCTCAAGTACATCAACCATTCGACTTGCCACTTGACATGTTCCACATAATGGCGTGTACATATAGACAACTTTCACAACGATCACACAACTTTCTATAAATATTGTGCGTGTACATCGATGTTTGCACTTAATAACACGACCGCAATATGATGCTTCGGGGCTGCTGCGACTTCACGATACATTTTATCAATATACAAGTGCTCGGCATGCGGAAACTCTCGACGGAGTTGGCGACGTAATTTTTCCCCCGCTTCATCGGAATCGACTAAAATGTACACCTCTTTATCGTACAAAGTATCGATTAATTCATCAAGTTTGGCGGTTCCGAGCGTTCCGTTTGTACATATAATTTCAACAGGCTCACTAATGATGCTTTCGATTTTTCGTTTATCTGAGCGCCCTTCGACAATAATCACTTTTTCTACCTCAACAATCGCCATCGTCATCACCTTGTACATTCATTTATGTATATTATATTCGTGATCGCACACTTTTTCTCCTTTTATCCCATACAAAAGGACAGCGATGTCGCTGCCCTTAACACCAACCACCTTCTGTATCACAATCGACATATTTCATATTTGGATGTTCAGTAACTGTTACGCTTTTCAAAATACGCCCGTTTTGTTGTTCGTATCCATGCTTTAACTTTAACTTATTCGTTTGTTGAACAAATTCTCCAACACATTCGTTGTCATAAAACAGCTCAAAGTTGCCATTTTCATTAAATTTCCCAACAACATCTTTTGTAATATCGATTGTTTTTTGTTTTAACAAAAAAGACACCCCTGTGTTGTAGGGTGCCCTGCGAGTTGTTTTTTTAATCTTGGTTGATCATTTGTTCGTATTGTTCTGCCGTTAGTAGGTTGTCCACTTCACTTAAATCGCTTGGCTCAATGACGATCATCCACGCTTTATCATATGGCGATTCGTTTACATACTCTGGGTTGTCGTTTAACTCTTCGTTCACAGCTACGACTTTTCCGCTAATTGGAGCATATAATTCCGATACGGTTTTTACTGATTCTACGCTACCAAATGGCTCATTTGCTGTGAGTTGCGCCCCCACTTCTGGCAATTCAACGAATACGATATCGCCGAGTTCTGACTGGGCAAAGTCCGTAATCCCAATACGAACCGTATTTCCTTCGACACGCACCCATTCATGTTCTTGTGAATAACGTAGCTCTTTTGGAATGCTCATCGTTTTCCCTCCAACATATCATCTTCTTTTTCATCATACACGATTTTCGACATGATTTCACGATAATTTAAACATTTCGTGATATTTTTGTTCGTCAAATCCGACGATAACTTGTTCGCCGTTTATGATGATGGGGCGTTTAATTAACATCCCGTCTGATGACAACAATTGCAACATGTCCTCTTCTGTCATCGTCTTTAATTTATCTTTTAGCCCAAGTTCACGATACTTCATGCCACTCGTATTAAAAAATTTCTTTAAATCAAGCCCACTTTTTTCATATAACATCCGCAACTGCTCTTTTGACGGAGGCTGTTCAACAATATGTATCGCTTGCACAGAAATGTTGTTGTCATCTAGCCATTTTTTTGCTTTGCGACATGTGCCGCATTTTGGATACCAATAAAATGTTACCATCTTCTCACCTCATCTATTCACAATATAACAAAGCGAAAGTACCAGACGATGCGTCTGGTACTTCCATTATTACACAACATATCGTTCAGCTTCAATTAGTGCTTGCGCCGCCTCACGCTTTTTCGCAATGATGTTGATTGGCGTATGACGTGTTAATTTACGCAATGCTGATAACATCATACGCAACATGTCACCGTGCTCAACAGCGACGATCGTTTCTTTTGCATGCGCTTCAATTTCATTAAATGCTTCCTGGCAGAAAATTTGTGTATACAATACTTTTTGTTTGTTTTTCTCAACGCCAGATTGCGCAATTGCTTTTTCCGTACGTAAAAGCGCAGATTCCATCGCGTATACGTTGCTAACAATGTCTGCAATATTAACAAGCACTTCTTGCTCTTTTTCAAGTTTCGGACCGAACTTTTGCGCTGCTAGTCCTGCAACCATTAAGGCGATTTTTTTCGCATGGCGCACAAGATATTTTTCTTGTTCAAGTACGCCGTCGCCAACTTCTTCCGGCATAAGCATCATTAATTCTTCTTGTAATTGTTGCGCTTTTTGTAAAAGCGGCAATTCGCCTTTCATCGCCTTGCGCAAATACATGCCTGGCACAAGGAGACGGTTAATTTCATTCGTTCCTTCAAAAATACGGTTAATACGTGAATCGCGATACATGCGTTCAATTTCGTATTCTTGCATGAAACCATAACCACCGTGAATTTGTACCCCTTCATCGACGATATAGTCTAGCATTTCTGTCGCAAACACTTTGTTTAAAGAGCATTCGATAGCGTATTCTGCAATCGCTTTTGCCGTTTCCTTTCCGTCTTTTGCTTGTTCGTCTGTTAATTGTCCCATGCGCGCTTCAAATAAACCGACTGTACGGTAGACGGCGCTTTCTGCCGCATACAATTTCGACGCTATCGTTGCTAATTTTTCTTGTGTTAATGTAAATTTCGAAATCGGTGTTTTAAATTGTTGACGTTGATTGGCGTATTGAATCGTCACTTCTAGGGCGCGTTTTGCTCCGCCGACAGCACCAACGCCAAGCTTGTAGCGTCCGATATTTAAAATGTTAAATGCAATGATATGTCCTTTGCCGATCTCGCCAAGTAAATTTTCTTTTGGAACGAGCGCATCTTGTAAAATTAGTGTCCGCGTCGATGAGCTTTTAATCCCCATTTTCTTTTCTTCTGCGCCTGTCGATACGCCAGGGAAATCGCGCTCAACGATAAAGGCGGAGAAATGTTCGCCATCCACTTTTGCATATACGACAAATACATCAGCAAATCCCGCATTTGTAATCCATTGTTTTTCCCCGTTTAAAATGTAATGCGTTCCTTCGGCATTGAGTTTTGCCGTCGTTTTCGCACCGAGCGCATCTGAACCCGAACCTGGCTCTGTTAACGCATAAGCAGCAATTTTTTCGCCCGTTGCAAGCGCCGGTAAATATTTTTGTTTTTGCTCCTCTGTTCCAAACAAGACGATTGGAAGCGAACCGATCCCGACGTGCGCACCGTGTGAAATCGAAAAACCGCCGGCACGCGCCATTTTTTCAGCAATTAATGCCGAACTAATTTTATCTAAACTTAATCCACCATATTCTTCAGGCACATCTGCACCAAGCAATCCGAGTTCACCTGCTTGCTTTAAAAGCGCAACAGAACGATCAAACTCATGATTTTCTAGATGTTCAAGTTGAGGCAACACTTCATTCACGACAAATTCTTCTGTCGTTTTGGCAATCATTTTTTGTTCGTCCGTAAAATCTTCTGGTGTAAACACTTGCGTTGGCGACACATCTTCAATTAAAAAGCTCCCACCTTGTGCAACTTTCAATGTTTTTTCCATCATGATTTCCCCCTCTTATAATAATTCAAATACGCCAGCAGCACCCATGCCACCGCCAATGCACATCGTGACAATACCAAATTGTTCGTTGCGACGACGCATTTCATGTAAAAGCGTCAACGTTAGCTTTGCACCTGTACAACCGAGCGGATGCCCAAGAGCAATGGCTCCTCCGTTCACGTTTACTTTTTCTTCATCTAGTCCGAGTTCGCGAATGACTTGAATTGCTTGTGATGCGAACGCCTCGTTTAGTTCGATTAAGCCGATGTCAGAAAGCTCAAGCCCTGCAAGTTTAAGCGCTTTTGGAATGGCTGCAATCGGACCGATGCCCATCACTTCAGGTGGAACACCTGCAACAGCAAACGAGCGGAATTTACCAAGCGGTTGTAAACCGAGCGCTTTCGCTTTTTCATGATCCATCACCATCACCGCTGCTGCTCCGTCACTCGTTTGCGAAGCGTTTCCTGCTGTTACTGTTCCGTTTACCGAAAACGCAGGGCGTAACTTCGCGAGCGTTTCCATATTTGTATCTGGGCGTACTCCTTCATCTTGACTAAACGTCATCTTTTTCTCTACTAATTTATTGTTTTCAATATGACGGACTGTCACTTCGACCGGCACAATTTCGTCGACAAATTTTCCTTCGGCGATCGCTTTTGCTGCTCTTTGATGGCTACGAACGGCAAACGCATCTTGCTCTTCGCGCGTCACCCCATATTTCATCGCGACTTGCTCAGCTGTATGCCCCATCGACATGTAATACTCTGGCGCACTTTCTGCGAGCTTCACGTTCGGACGTACGACATGACCCATCATCGGAACCATGCTCATCGACTCCACGCCACCAGCAATAACCGTATCTGCATGACCAAGCATAATTCTCTCTGCCGCATAAGCGATCGCTTGTAATCCCGATGAACAATAACGGTTAATTGTAATCGCTGGCACTGTATACGGTAACCCAGCAAGCGCACCAATGTTGCGCGCAATATTTAATCCTTGTTCTGCCTCTGGCATAGCACAACCGATAATGAGATCGTCAATATTTCCTTCATAGTTTCCTGCTCGTTTCAACGTTTCTTTAACAACAATCGCCCCTAAATCATCCGGGCGGACGTTTGCTAACGTCCCTTTTTTCGCTTTGCCGACAGGCGTGCGCGCCCCGGCAACGATGACCGCTTCTTTCACGTCAATCCCCCCTTAGTTTCTTAACGGCTTTCCTTTGAGAAGCATATGTTGCATGCGCGCTTGCGTTTTCGGCTCACCGACAAGACTTAAAAATGCTTCGCGCTCTAAATCAAGCAAATATTGTTCGTCCACTTCTGTTCCGTACGGTACGCTTCCACCAGCGATGACGTATGCAAGCTTTTTCGCAATTTTTAAATCGTGCTCTGAAATGTAACCGGAATGATACATACCTTGAGCACCAAGTAGTAACGTCGCATACCCTGTTTCCCCGACAACCGGGATTTTTTTACGCACTGGCGGTTTGTATCCGCTCTCATATAGTGCTAATACAGCTTGTTTTGCGTCATGAATGAGATGATCACCATTGATCGAAATACCATCTTGTGCATGTAAGAAATTTAACTCACGCGCTTCTGCTGCCGATGTCGATACTTTCGCCATCGCAATCGTTTCAAACACTTTATTTGCAACCTTTTGCAAATCAAATTCCACACCGTTTGGCATGCCGCTTAAATGTTTAATGTATAGCTCTTTATTTCCACCGCCGCCTGGAATGAGACCTACACCTACCTCAACAAGCCCCATGTATGTTTCTGCAGCTGCTTGAATGCGTGAAGCTGGTAAGCAAATTTCCGTTCCACCGCCGAGCGTCATCGCAAATGGCGCAACGACAACCGGTTTTGAGCTATATTTAATATTCATCATCGCTTGTTGAAATTGACGAACGACCATTTCAATTTCAAAATAGTTATCATCTTGTGCTTCCATTAAAATCATCGCAAGGTTCGCGCCGACACAGAAGTTTTTTCCTTGATTTCCGATGACAAGTCCTTTATAGTTGCGATCAACTTCTTCTAACGCATAGTTAATCATTTGGACGATGTCAAACCCAATGGCGTTGTTCGGTGAATGAAATTCGAGTAATGCTACATCGTCACCAAGGTCAATTAAACTTGCACCACTATTTTTCTTAATGACCCCTTTTTGTTCTTTTAAACGTGAAATGTGAATGACTTTTTCGTTTTCTTCAACCGACTTATATTGTCCACAATCGTAGTACGATACGCGACCGTGCTCGTGTTTATAAAACGTTTCGTGTCCGCTCGCAAGCATATCTTCAACCCACGATGGTACTTGACGACCTTCCGCTTTCATTTTTTCAACAGACTGTCTCACACCGATTGCATCCCATGTTTCAAAAGGACCGAGCTCCCAACCAAATCCCCATTTCATCGCACGGTCAATCGCTACGATGTCATCTGCAATTTCTCCCAGTAACTTGGCAGAATATAATAACGTCGGGCTTAAAATGTTCCAAAGTAGTTGCCCCGCACGGTCATTCGCATATACAAGCGCTTTCAATTTATTCGCTGTTCCTTTTGCTTGTTTGCTCATTTCAACGGACGGTGCCTTTAGTTTTTTCGTCGGTTCATACTCAAGCGTTTCGTAATTTAATTCAAAAATGTCCTTTCCTTTTTTATAGAAAAATCCTTGCCCTGATTTGCTGCCGAGCCATCCTTTTTCAACCATTGTCTTCATAAAAGATGGAACAGTAAATGCTTCTTTTTCCTCACCTTCTACTTTTTCGAATACGTTGTTGGCCACATGAATAAACGTATCTAAACCGACGACATCAAGCGTGCGGAACGTTGCACTTTTCGGACGGCCGATTAATGGACCTGTCACAGAATCGACTTCGCCAACACTATAACCGCCTTTCATCATTTCACGTACCGTCACAAGCAAGCCGTACGTACCGATGCGATTGGCGATAAAGTTTGGCGTATCTTTCGCAAGCACAACGCCTTTACCGAGCACATTTTCGCCAAATTGTTTCATAAACGTAACAACAGCTGGATCAGTGTGCTTTGTCGGAATGACTTCTAATAATTTTAAATAGCGCGGTGGATTGAAAAAGTGCGTGCCTAAAAAGTGCTTTTTAAAATCGTCCGAGCGTCCTTCGGCCATCGCTTCGATGGAAATGCCAGACGTGTTTGAGCTGACGATACTTCCTTGCTTTCTGACTTCATCCACTTTTTCAAACACACTTTTTTTCACATCAAGCCGTTCAACAACGACTTCAATAATCCAATCGCACTCGGCTAATCGATGAAAGTCATCTTCAAAGTTACCGACTTCAATTAATGCTAAGTTGGCTTTCGACATAAGTGGCGCTGGCTTTTGTTTCAATAAACGTTGAACCGCTTGATTGACGATGCGATTGCGCACTTGTTTATGTTCAAGCGTCCATCCTTTTGCTTGTTCTTCAGCTGTCAACTCTTTCGGTACAATATCTAACAACAATGTCGGAATACCGACGTTCGCTAAATGTGCCGCAATCCCCGATCCCATAACTCCGGAACCGAGAACCGCTGCTTTTTTAATTCGCATGCTCGTTCCCCCTTATCAGAATTGAATGAATGGTCATTCATTTTTCCTTTATCTTAAATATAAATTATATTTCAAATTTTCGCAACAAATAAATGTAGCGAATTTTGTCAACGATTTAGGACATGATACGAAAGGAGGTGATGAGGCAATGAAAATGAAAAAACACCCGTCTAAAGCAGGTGTAAGTGCTGCAAGTGTGAAAGGAAATGCTGGTCCGACGGTGGAACGTGATGGAGGCGGAAAGAAAACGAGCCAAAATCAACAATATGGAAAAGAAAATATGGAAAATGAATAAAGGTGGGACACCCCACCTTTATTTTTTAAATATACCTTTTAACACAAATGCCACGTTGGCTGGGCGTTCTGCTAAGCGACGCATAAAATAGCCGTACCAGTCGGTTCCATATGGAACGTAGACGCGCATTGTGTATCCTTCACGTACTAATTGTTCTTGTCTCTCTGGACGAATGCCGTATAACATTTGAAATTCAAATTGGCTATTTGGAATGTTATGTTCTTTGACCAATTGTTTCGTATATTCAATAATCGCATCGTCATGCGTCGCAACAGCTGTATAGTTACCATTTAACAAATGCATTTTAATGATTTTTTTAAAGTTTTCATCTACATCTTTTTTATCTGGAAAAGCGACTTCCGGCGACTCTTTATATGCGCCTTTCACGAGACGTAAATTGGGATGATACGCATTTAAATCTTCAATATCTTTTTCTGTGCGATACAAATATGCTTGCAATACTGTTCCAACATTGTCATACTCTTTTTTCAACTGTTTAAAAATATCGATTGTTTTTTGACAGCGAGAATAATCTTCCATATCAATTGTCACAAATACGCCATAGTTTTTAGCTTCATCTAAAATGCGGCGCATATTTTTCATCACAAGCTCATCGGAAATGTCTAATCCCATCGATGTCATTTTCAGCGACAGTTGGGAATTTAATTGGTTTTCACCAATTGCACGAATCGCCTCAATTGAGTGGTTCGCCATTTCATTTGCTTCTTGTTCGTTATCAACAAACTCTCCTAAATAATCGATCGTGACCGCTAATCCTTTGCGATTGAGCTCTTTAATGACTTGTACTGCCCGTTCAATCGTTTCTCCCGCTACAAAACGCGACGCACCGAAACGAAGACCGTACCGCTTCGCCAATTTTGTTAACGTTTTATTTTTTGACAAAAATAAGAAGAAGTCGCGCATAAGTTGTTCCATCGCTGTTTTACCCCCTTTGCAAGCGCATCCACCCGTATTGTAACACGTTTTCAATGAATTGAATACGTTTTTGTCGAATAATCGTATTTTTTGTCTACGTACGTATAACTATACGGCACGTGGGCAATATACAGTCGAGCATGATTTTATATGGAGGGATGATTGTGCAACAACAAATGAACACACAACCACATGAGATGATGGCTCAACCACCTGAAATGATTTCAACAAAAGATGCGCTTTATTTAACAGATGCGCTCTCGTGGAATTTGCTTGCGATGAAAAAAGCACATTTTTTTGCGTCTCAATGTCAAGATCAAGAAATTAAACAAGCGATAGAACGTGTTGGACAAATGCATCAACGCCATTATCAACAGCTTTTGCATCAATTGCAACCATCTACACACGTACAATAAAGGAGGCCATGACATGAAAGTCCAAAATCGTGAAACACAAATTCCAAAAACACCACAAATGAACGATCGCGATTTTATTAATGATATGTTATCGACTGAAAAATATATGACGGATAGTTATTGTACATTTTTAAACGAAGCAAGCCACCAACATTTGTATGATGAAATGTTGCATATATTTACTGAGACACAAAATTGCCAACGGGAATTGTACAACTTAATGTTTAAAAAAGGGTGGTACGCACTCGAACAAGCGGATCAACAAAAATTGCAACAATCGTACCAACAATTTCAAGGATATGCGAGCCAATTTCCGTACAACAATATGATGCAATAGGAAAAGCCGACTGCTGATGCGGTCGGTTTTTTGTATAGGGGAAAGCAATTCACTTATACGGCCGCATTATCGCCATCGCACAATATTATGATGAACTTGTCGGTGGTTATGTTGGTAAAAAAAGTTATACATCATTTGAAGCTTTAGAAGCGGTATGGAACGAACGAGGAAAAAAATTAGATCCTCACATGTTGCGCATTTTTTAGATAAAACAACATTATATAAGGTTGGTCAAGCGATCCAAATCCGTCCGTACGAGTGGGCGACGATCATTGGATTTACAGACTATATCCATGCTCCATTACGCCCCATCGTTCAAAAACATGATGGAACAGTGATTGATTTATCAAGAAAACGATAAGTCGCCCAACCATTGGACAAACGCCTCGCATATCGTGTTAATGTAATGATCAATTTGCGAGGAGGGAATGCTCAAATGTATGGTCGCAGACCGTTTTTCGGTTTTTTCGGTGCACCGTTTTTTGGGGGCTTTTTAGGTGGATTGCTCGGTAGCGCATTGACGCCTTATCCGTTTTATCCGCCACGCCCATATTATTACCCACCACGTCCATATCCGTTTTATCCATATGGTGGCGGATGGTATTATTAAACATAAAACGCTAGAGAGGCATTTACTCTCTAGCGTTTTCTCATTAGCGTATGGAGACGGTGGGAGTCGAACCCACGTCCAGAGATATCGCCACTTAAGCGTCTACGAGCGTAGTCGGTATATTTTACTTTCGCCGCTTCTTCCGCCTACCGACAGGCATCCGAGCAGCTAGCCTGATTATTCTCTTCCCTCATCCTCAGACGGCGGACTTGGGCGTAGCCCACTTGTTATGAACCCCTAGGCCGCCACATGGGCGATGGCGGTAGGAGTTAGCCGCGTTAATTAAGCAGCTAAAGCGTAGTTTTCTTTGCCAGTTATCTTTAAGTGACGTTTTTACGAGGACGATCCCCTCGGCTCGCAGCTTAAGCTCGATCTACCCCTGTCGAATCCGTAACGTCCCCGTAGAGAAACGTACGAAATAGCTTAAGCTTCTATAACTGGCTGACATCCTTTATTATAGCACATTCCCGCTGTTTTGCAATTGTAACATATTGGATTATTTCTGTCGTTCGCGGAAAGCGCGTTCGACTTCGCGTTGGGCTTCTTTCTTTTTCATATCTTCTCGTTTGTCGTATTTTTTCTTTCCTTTTCCGACGCCTAGCAACAGTTTCGCAAAACCATTTTTAATGTATAGCTTGAGCGGCACGAGCGTATAGCCTTGTTCTTTTGTATAGCCGATGAGCTTGCTAATTTCGCGACGATGAAGCAGTAGTTTGCGCGTCCGCAACGGATCATGATTGTAACGGTTGCCTTGTTCGTACGGACTAATATGCATATTATGCAAAAACACTTCACCTTTTTCCACTTTCGCAAATGAATCTTTTAAGTTCACCTTGCCTGCGCGAATCGACTTAATTTCCGTTCCTTGTAGCACTAGTCCTGCTTCGTACGTTTCTTCAATGAAATAATCGTGATGCGCTTTTTTATTTTGGGCAATGAGCTTCCCTTCCCCTTTTGGCATCGATTTCCCTCCCTTCAGACAACGAATATTTTAACAAAAATGAGAAGAAAGGAAAAGCCTCATCGGCGGAGGCTTTCCTTATCGTTTTTTCTTTTTCTTCTTTTTCATGTTTGGTATATCTTCATAAAACTTTTTCTTTTTCTTCGTTTTTTTCGTTGGCCATTGTTCTTCTTTTTTCTTTTTCCGCTTTCCTTCAATCACGACAGGCGCCGCTTTTGGCTGTTTGTTTTTCCGCCCTTTCATGCCGACAATTTCAAAGTCAACGATGCGTTCCTCTTTATTGACGTTAATGACACGCACCGTAATTTGGTCGCCAATGCGATATACTTTCCCTGTTCGCTCACCAATCATCGCATAATGTTGCTCGTCATAATGATAGTAATCGTCCGTTAAATAGCTAACGTGCACGAGCCCTTCGACCGTATTTGGCAGTTCAACAAACAGCCCGAAATTTGTCACCGAGCTAATAATGCCGTCAAACTCCATGCCAATTTTATCTTCCATAAACTCTGTTTTCTTCAAATCATCTGTTTCGCGCTCTGCCTCGACCGCACGGCGTTCCATATTCGACGTATGCTCCGCAATTTCTGGCAACTTCTCCGCCCATTTTTGTTGCGTTTGTTCATCGATTTGCCCGTTAATTAAGTATGTGCGAATAAGGCGATGCACAATTAAGTCTGGGTAGCGACGAATCGGCGATGTGAAATGTGTATAAAATTCCGTTGATAATCCGTAGTGACCGAGGCTTTCAGCGTCATAGCGCGCTTGCTTCATCGACCGCAGCATGACGGTTGAAACGACCATTTCTTCCGGCTCGCCACGTACCGCTTCAAGAACTTCTTGCAAGGCGCGCGGATGAATTTGATTGCCCGTTCCTTTGACAATATAGCCGAAGTTCGTAATAAACTCTAAAAAGCGTTGCAACTTCTCTGGCTTCGGATCTTCATGCACACGATAAATAAACGGCACGTTCATCCAATGGAAATGTTCCGCAATCGTTTCGTTCGCTGCTAGCATAAATTCCTCAATTAATCGTTCGGCAACAGAACGTTCACGCAACACGACGTCATACGGTTTTCCATTTTCATCAACGAGCACTTTCGCTTCTTTAAAGTCAAAATCAATGGCACCGCGCTTCATGCGTTTGTTGCGTAAAATATCGGCTAACTCTGCCATTAACTCAAACATCGGCACAAGCGGGGCATATTTTTCTCGTAGTGCCTCATCGTGATCAACGAGAATGCGGTTGACATCGGAATACGTCATTCGTTCGGTCGTGCGAATGACGCTTTGGAAAATTTCATGACTGACCACTTCGCCACGATCGTTAATTTCCATTTCGCACGATAACGTTAACCGATCGACTTTCGGATTTAATGAACAAATACCGTTTGATAATCGGTGCGGAATCATCGGGATGACGCGGTCAACTAAATAAACGCTCGTTCCGCGTTCATATGCTTCGCGATCAATCGGCGACCCTTCCGTCACATAATGGCTGACATCGGCAATATGAACGCCAAGCTTATAGTTTCCGTTTGCTAATTTCGTCACTGCTACGGCATCGTCCAAATCTTTTGCGTCTTCCCCGTCAATGGTGACGATCATTTCATTGCGCAAATCGCGCCGCCCTTGTAAATCTTCGTCCGAAATCGTATCCGGAATGCTGTTCGCATGTTCAAGGACGTCTTCTGGAAATTGAAGGGGCAACCCATGTTTATGAATGATCGATAAAATATCGACCCCCGGATCGTTTTTATGTCCTAAAATTTTAATAACTTCCCCTTCTGCGCTAATCCGTCCTTCCGGATACGTCGTTAAGCGGACGACGACTTTATGCCCTTCGACCGCGCCGTTTGCCACATGTTTCGGAATAAAAATGTCGTTGACAATTTTTTTATCGTCTGGAATAACAAATCCAAAGTTTTTGCTTTCTGTATACGTACCTACGACTTCTGTAATGCCCCGCTCAATAATGCGGACGATCGTCCCTTCTTGACGCGCCCCCGTTGCTTGTCCGTTGACACGCACAAGAACGGTGTCGCCATGCATCGCATTTTTCAGCTCTGATGGCGGAATAAAAATATCGTCAAGCGTTGGATCTTCTGGAACGACAAACGCAAATCCTTTCGCATGACCTGTCACTTTCCCACGAATTAAGTTCATTTTTTCAGGTAGCCCGTAGCGATTGCTTCTTGTTCGAACGATCAACCCTTCTTCTTCTAACGACACAAGTGTTTTAACAAGCTCTTTAAACTCCGCGGCGTCTGTAATATGAAACGCTTCTTCTAATTCTTGAACCGTAAGCGGTTTATACGCTTCATCGCGCATAAATGCTAATAATTTTCCCTTCATTTACTTCCTCCTTTCGAGGATTACCAATCTAATGATTCTAAAAATGTATAAATGTCTTCGTGAAGCTGTTCTTTTTCTTTATCAAGCGTAATGACGTGTCCTGACTCCTCATACCATTTGATTTGTTTTACGGGAGATTCGACGCCGTTATAAATAATATTTGCACTATCTGGGTTAATCATGTCATCATGGCGAGCTTGCACGACAAAAACAGGTGCATAAATGAAATCTAAATGATCGCGCACTTCGGCAATAAGTTGTTGCAGTGCTTTCAATGTTTTCATCGGCGTTTTCGCAAACTCCGCCATTTCGCGCTCGATTTGCTCCTCGCTTTTTCCTTCTCGCT
Organism: Anoxybacillus flavithermus; assembly: GCA_002243705.1. Taxonomy (GTDB): domain Bacteria; phylum Bacillota; class Bacilli; order Bacillales; family Anoxybacillaceae; genus Anoxybacillus; species Anoxybacillus flavithermus. The sequence goes on along the minus strand of CP020815.1, from coordinate 904,352 downwards.
TTTTATATTCGCGAGCGTATGCTAAAACTCCTTCATACATCGTCTGTTCGCTTTTAATATACATCGGGGCACACATTGGTACGATGCCAACGACAGGAACAGTATAGCCAAGTTTTAACGAAAACACACCGCCAAGCGATAATCCAACAACAGCGATTTTTTCATGGGTTTGTTTTAAATATTCGTAGGCGTTCATCACATCTTGCCACCAATCTTCCGGGCCGGTATGAACGAGCTCCTCTGGCGGCACGCCATGTCCTTTATAAATTGGAGCGTGGCACGTATATCCTTTTGATTGTAAAAAACGACCAAGCATACGAACATCCGCCGAATTTCCAGTAAATCCATGCAATAATAAAACAGCGCGTTCACCAGCTTCAAACGTAAACGGCTGTGGTGCAACAAGCTTCACAGATGATTCCTCCTTCCTCCATGAAAAAAGCGATCCGCATCGCTGGACCGCTGTTACAGTTCAAAATAAGTGACAGCTACTGTTAATACGAAAAACAATACCGCAAGGACAACAGTCAGACGGTGTAACACCGCATCAATGCCGCGTGCTTTCTGTTTACCAAACAATTGTTCAGCACCGCCGGTAATCGCACCAGAAAGCCCTGCACTTCGGCCTGATTGCAATAAAACAACCACAATGATTCCAATACAAACAATTACAAGTAACGTAACAAGAAACGCATGCATACTTTACACCTCCAACGACGCACATCACAATAGTTTTATTTTAGCATAACACTATTCATTTGTACAACGGACGAAAAGATACGGGATAAAACTTTATCAAAAACATTAGACAAATCATATGCTAAAAACACACAGAAAGATTGCAAAATTTGTCGAAAACATCTCGTTGTCCCCCCCCCCATAAATCTCATGTTACAGTAAATGTGTGAAAACTGAGATAATTTCGTCATATGAGGAATGGAGGAACGAGGAATATGTCTTTTTGGGGTTCATTAAATAAATGGGGGCATTCAGTCAGTAAAAAGATCGAACAGACGACGAAACATGTTGCCAACGACTTCAAAAAGGTAGAAAAGACCATACAACAAATAGAAAAGAAAGCGACATCTGTCTCTAAACAAATCGTAAAAGATACGATTCAAATTAGCCAAAAAGCAAAAGAAGCTTTTCAACAAGCAGAGAAACAAATGGAGAAAGCAGGAAAACACATCACCAATGATATAAAAAAAGCAGAAAAAGCCGTACATCAAACGGTTAATCATGCGGGAAAGAAAGTGGAGGAAGTAACGAAACAGGCGATCAAAGACACGGTACATATTAGTCAGAAAGCGCAAAAAGCGTTTCATGAGGCGGAAAAGAAAACCGAACGAGTGACGAAACATATCGTTCATGATGTAAAAAAAGCGACATCTGAAGCTGTTTAGAGGGGGGAATTTATGGTGAAAAGTATATTACAAACAATCGAGCAACTATACAACGGGGATTTTGGATATATTTTAATGAACTATGTTGACAAAAATATTTGGTTTAATAAGATGACTCAAGAAATGAAGGAGTTGCATGTAGAGAATTTAACAGATTTTAATTATTCGAAATGCTTCACATTATATATTACGTCTTCTACTCATCCGGAGGTAAGTACAGATGAATTCATAGAGTATATTAGTCAGCATACCTATTTAAATGGATTACTAGTGTATATTTCAGCAATTGGCCCATTTGCAGCAATAAAATACGTTAGATACGAATATGTTGATGGAAATGTTGGAATGCGAGAGCAGTATGAGCCATTTGATAAAGAGACGGAACAAATCAGTAAAGATGTTTTTAATCTATTAGACAGTAGAGGTATACGAGTTTTAGAAAAAAATATATTGGATATAGAGGTTCCTAACATTTCCTTGGAACTTAAGGAGGAAAATGTAACTATATTTCATTGCTTGTTTGAAGATAGTTATTAATTAACGGTAGCTTGTCTTGAGAGTCAAGCACCATTCCGTATTAAACTCATTTTTATGAAAGTGGTGTTCAGTGGCAGAGATGTAATCATGAATAAAACAAAAACAATACTGGTATTATGTCAAGAACCTTGATTTTTTCAAAGTTTATAGGCTTTCAATTTCCTTAGGGTGCAAAATTTATGCAAAATTATTTTTGGACGCTGTTTCGTGCAAAAAGGCGGAGTGATGTGATATTATCCCCTAAAGGTAGACAACAAAAAAAGAGGACATTTGTTATGATGTTCTTAAGAGTCTACCTGAAGGGGATTTTTTATGGCAAAAAAAGGACAAAGCTTTAAAACCTATACAGAAGAGTTAAAGCGTGAAGTAGTACGATTGAAGCATTTGGACATGCGGTAGCAACAATCGCAGGTGTGATGGAAACGACAGGCTCCGTTGCCATTGGTGCAGGCGGGATGTTGCTTAACGCCACAGGAGCAGGGGCAGTCATTGGAACGCCTGCCACGGCGGTTGCCGCTGTGGGAGTGGCGCATGGGACAGGACTTGCCACCGCAGGCGGAACAGGCTTTGTGAAAAGTGCATATCGACACGTGACAGGCACTCTTGTCAATAACACCCATCGCTACCGTAGCTGCGACACCTTTCCATCCTTTTCCTGACTTGTATGACTTATACCCATCATAAACCGCAAACCCAGCATTGATGGCCAACCATACCCAATGCCCATCCGGATCCACCAACATCACCGGATTGTTGTTCGCATACGCATACCCATTCTGCGTGAGAATATCGTCCGCATCCCCTGGGTCTGGATCCAAGGATAAGAACACGCCATGGGCTGGGTGGTAATAACGGGCGATCAGGTAATAAACAGGGTGTCCCAAAAATGATCATTTTTGGGACACCCTCTTTCAAATTCTTTAAATTTCAACAAATATTAATGAAAAAATTAAAGTATAGAAATATTAAACCTTAGTATGATTTAACGACTTCTAAAAGTAATTCCCGAACCCTTTCATGAACTTTTAATTCTTCAGAAAAATGGGGGAATTTTTCTAAATGTTTCCTTAAAGGTTCGTAATAAGGATACAAAGCAAAAAAATCTTTATACAACAATTTTCTTTGATACCTAGGTATCTTTTTATGAGCAAGGACATAACTTAAACTTCCACTTATTAATGAACAAAAGCTGTCAAAGCCCCCTGTCAAACAGTATTTATCATTATCTTTAAGAATGGTATTTTCAATTCTTTCTATATCTTCTGAGGGAAAATCATTGTTTAATAATATACTCATTTTTTCAAGCTCTAATATTACATCGTGATTAACCTTCATAAATTGTTCACCTCTTTCTCTCTTTAACTATGTTAAAAATGATAATATTCATTTCTACTATTTCTTGAGTTTCCAACCGTTATGCCAAAATGTCACTATTTTCCCTCTTTTGGTATAATAACCTCCAACCTTTCCTTTCTTAATCCTATATCCTTTTTTGCCTGTAGATAGTGTCACTTCTTCTCGCAAATGTTTATTTGAACGATAGAATGCTCTCGCTAGTTTTGTGTATCTTTCTGGACTATAGGAGCGTCCTTTTCTAATCACATGTTTGTTATGATGATATGCTAGCGATTCTATACCATTTTTAAAGGTACCTTTATACCAATACCGTGCGGGACCCTTTGCTACTTGTGCTGCTCGAAATGCTTTAAATGCAGCTCCTCCAACAAGCCCCACGCCAACAGCAATCGCCGCCGCTTTCCAACCGCCTTTTTTAAAGGCTTTATACCCATCATACGCCGCAAATCCCGCATTAATCGCCATCCACACAAAATGCCCATCCGGATCCACCAACATCACTGGATTGTTGTTCGCATACGTATATCCGTTCTGCGTAAGGATATCGTCCGCATCCCCTGGGTCTGGGTCCAAAGAAAGGAACACGCCATGCGTTGGATGATAGTACCGGGCAATTAAGTAATAGAGACCCGTTTCTTGGTTATATTGGTATCCCGCATATCGGTATGGATTTTCGTCCGCCAATGCGCCGGATTGGGAAAGAATGTTCCCCCCACGCATCGTGTTGATAACGGGCGACGATGTTTCCTTGCGCATCCGTTAGGGCAATGACATCGCCATGGGCGTTATAGTGATAAAAGTACGTCGCATTGCCTTTTTTCATGGCAAGGAGTTGCCCGTTTTCTCCGTATATATATGATCTTACCACATTTCCACTTGCATCGGTTTCATACAGAACGTTTAGGCTGTCGCCTTGGTAATGGTAGTTCGTAATAACACCATTCACATTCTTTTGAATACGGCGGCCGTCTTCGTCATATTTGTATGTGACAAACGGCGTGCTTTCGCCTTTTCGGGTGATGGAGACAAGCTGATCGGCTTCGTTCCATTCATATTGGTACTCACTGTCTTCGGTCCGGTTGCCGTTCGCATCGTACGTGATCGTTTCATCGCCGAAACGAACCAACTGATTCGCCGCATTATAATCGGCCGTCGTCGTCGTGGATGATCCCTCTTTCGTTTTCACGATTTTCGTCCGGTTCCCGAATCCATCGTACGTGTACTCGATCGTCGTTCCATCCGGCCATTGCTCTTCCACAAGTTGATCTAAGGCGTCATAACGATAGAGCGTCTTCGCGCCGGTCGGGATGGCGATTTCTGTCCGGTTTCCGTTTTCATCGTAACGGTACGTTTCCGATAAAATTTCTTTTCCGTCCGCCGTACCGACCGAAACGCTTTCCGCTAAGCCGCAGTCATCGTACGTAAAGGTCGAGCCGGCTCCGTTTCCTGTCGTGAAGGTGCGAACGTTTCCTCTTTCGTCATAGTCAAAGCGGTACGTATACATTCCATCTTGAACAATGGTATTTTGGTCCAAGGCGTTGTATTGGTACGTAACCGTTTGGCTAAACGATCCATGCGAGAACAGGAACTGTTGCAATTTATCCGAGGTGGTCGGATACGTCCATTTTTGTAATCCTCCGCGGTCGGACTGTTCGATGACCCGATTCGCCGAGTCAAATTTTCTTGTCTTCGTCGTGCCATCCTGTAAATATTGGACAGAACATGTTTTTTGACAAAAAACGGCCCTTACGTAACCTTAGTGAAAGGAAGAAGAGAATGGAGAAAATGAGCGTGTAAATCATTATTTTTAACTCCGAATTCTCCATTACCTCGTGATTTTCCACTAAAAGAACGTAAGAGCCCGTCTTATTTTGCATGAAACCGTTACTATCTAATTATAGTTTTCTAATCTTCGACATGGATCTCCACCAACCAATTGCTTGAACTCGATTTTACAACGATGTGATGATCGTTTTCCCATTTCAGTGTCCCAAGGTATCTTGAATACACAATTTCGTTTCCAACATCACGAACTAATATCTGATCCATAATTTTAAGACCTTTCTCGTTATAGACCTCACATCTTAACTGAAATCCCTCTAATCGGTGAATTCCTTTTAAAATCGCTAATTTCTTACGGTCTGGACTTTTTTTAGGAGTTTTTCCAACTAGAAAAACCGCTTCGTAATTTTGTTTTATAATTTGTTCAAGCGCCTTCTCCACACATTCTGAAACTGTTAATTGTGGCAATGTCGAGTATCTTTCTAAAATCGGTTTAATATAAGTATGAACCAAATAGGCAAAAGCTTGAAACTTGGCATTAGCAGAGTCTAAATTTAAAAAATCCATAAAATCATAAGGGATCGATACACTAATCGCTTGTAAAGCATGATTTTCCTCATAAGACATTCTCTTATTTGGATCAGCCAAACAATAAACGATAATGTTTTCAAATTTTCCCAATTTTATTCCTAATTCACTTAGTTTATTTGAAAAGATCAACTCAAAAATTCTCATTTCGTGAATACGATTATAGTGTTTTTTAGGACGGTTTTTCCCCCAATCCTGAAAATGAATATTTACCATTTAATCACCCTTTCTTCTTGTCTACCAAGGACGTGGTCGCTTATGGTATCTAGATTGAAACACCCCCCCAGCTCTTGCAACTCTATTTACATGCCCTTGTTCCCATCTCAATGCTTGTTGCCTTGTCATATTTTTCTTTACAACTCGAGTATAATATTTACCGCCATATTTTTTAGCCCATTTATTAGCCTGTCTGGTGGCTCTATACGATTTACCGGATTTTGAAATCCGTCCCCCACTTATTCCAACTTTCAATACTTGTTTTTTTCCATTAACATATTGATATATCTCGTAACCATGATTTGCTCTTCTACTCCAGAGACTATTTCCATTGATTTTTTTAACAAATGAAACAGCTTTAGATGCAGCTTTTAGCTTTCCGATACCAATAACACCCATCGCTACCGTAGCTGTGACACCTATCCATCCTTTTCCTGCCTTGTACGCCTTATACCCTTCATACGCCGCCAATCCCGCATTAACGACCATCCACACAAAATGCCCATCCGGATCGACCATCATCACCGGGTTGTTGTTCGCATACGTATAGCCGTTTTGCGTCAGAATATCATCGGCATCGCCTGGGTCTGGGTCCATGGACAAGAACACGCCATGGGTCGGGTGGTAGTAACGGGCGATCAAGTAGTAGAGCCCGGTCTCCTCATCATATTGGTATCCCGCATAGCGATATGGGTTTTCGTCCGCCATCTCACCGGATTTTGAGAGAAGCTTGCCCCATGTGTCGTACTCGTAACGAGCGACCACGTTTCCTTGCGCATCGGTTAACGCGATGACATCGCCATGCGCGTTGTAGTGGTAGAAGTACGTCGCCCCGCCCTTTTTCATCGCCAACAGCTGGCCGTTTTCTCCGTATACATATCATTTTAACAGAGCATCACTGACTTCGGTTTCATAGAGAACGTACTAGTCTTATTTTCCTTTTTATTATCAATGGTCTAACTAAAAAGACGACAACGCTATAATATAGAATAAGCGTGCCGTCAAACTTGCTCGATCTATCAAGTGCCTAATTTCATCAGGTCACTCGTAAGAATATAACTATGAACAGTATTTAAAAATATCTAAATGGTGCCGCAGCTGTTCAAGCACATATGGTAATGTAGAAAGATGGATATATAGATGGCTCCTAAAGGAATCATCGCTGTGCAAATCCTTAAACTGAATCTGTACAATTCCTTCTCCACTATCGTGAATATGCACTGTCACATTTAGCTCTTTAGATTCTGAATAAAAAACAGCTTTCCCTTCTCGTTCTCTGTATATTTTCCTTAAATTTTCATAGAAGCGAAAGATGTTGTGATTGTCAAAATGGAAGGGGACCGTTTCCGCTGTAAATCCTCTACCTTTTAGCTTTACTTTTCCTGTAAAATAACAACCACCAAAAAACGGATCTCCTTCATTTTCAAAGTTTGTGATAATTAACTCTAGACTTCGATCCGGATGTTCCTCGCATACAAATATTTTCATGCTTTACATCCTTTCTGACGGTTATATTCGTTGTTTAATATGGCTCATAGTGGAAATGACGCACCCTCTTAGCTCTCTTATTATACACAACTGTCAACTTATATTTTTTATACTTGTAATTTCTAGGATCGCCTATGGAGTGCCTTGCTTTTTCTAATTTATGCATAGTTACGGTATATTTATTATAACCTTTAGCCCCATCTTTGGATTTCTTCCCATAAACAATGGTCCTTGCTAAAATCTGTCTTGGAACATAGCGATCCCGATTTCGCATATGTTTAAATGCTGTGCTATCAAATCTCATTTTTTTAGCAATTGACTTCACTTTATAAGCTCGATATAGTACCTTACCTGCTTTAAATCCAACTCCGCCAACCAGTCCCACGCCAACGGCAATCGCCGCCGCTTTCCAACCGCCTTTTTTAAAGGCCTTATACCCATCGTACGCCGCAAATCCTGCATTGATGGCCATCCATACAAAATGCCCATCCGGATCGACCATCATCACTGGGTTGTTGTTCGCGTACGTATAGCCGTTCTGCGTCAAGATGTCATCCGCATCGCCTGGGTCTGGGTCGAGCGATAAAAACACTCCGTGCGTTGGGTGGTAATAACGGGCAATGAGGTAGTACAATCCGGTCTCTTCATCATATTGATATCCCGCATATCGGTATGGGTTTTCGTCCGCCAATGCGCCGGATTGGGAAAGAATGTTCCCCCACGCATCGTATTGATAACGGGCGACGATGTTTCCTTGCGCATCCGTTAGGGCGATGACATCGCCATGGGCGTTATAGTGGTAAAAATACGTCGCATTGCCTTTTTTCATGGCAAGGAGTTGCCCGTTTTCTCCGTATATATACGATCTTACCACATTTCCGCTTGCATCGGTTTCATACAGGACGTTTAAGCTCTCGCCTTGGTAATGGTAGTTCGTAATGACGCCATTCACATTCTTTTGGATGCGCCGGCCGTCTTCATCATATTGGTACGTCACAAACGGCGTGCTTTCGCCTTTTCTTGTGATGGAGACGAGCTGGTCGGCGGCGTTCCATTCATATTGATACTGGCCGTCTTCCAATCGGTTGCCGTTCGCATCGTACGTGATTGTTTCGTCACCGAAACGAACCAACTGATTCGCCGCATTATAATCAGCCGTTGTCGTCGCCGACTGCCCATCCTTCGTTTTCACGACTTGCGTGCGATTGCCGAATCCATCATACGTATACTCGATCTTTGTTCCATCCGGCCATTGCTCTTCCACTAGTTGATCGAGCGCATCGTAACGGTAAACAATCGCTTCTCCTGTTGGGGACTCGATTTTCGTCCGATTGCCGTTTTCGTCATAACGGTACGTTTCCGCCAATAACTCGGTTCCATCTGCCGTCCCCACTGACAGACTTTTCACCAAGCCGCGGTCATCATACGTAAAGGTCGAACCGGCTCCGTTTCCTGTCGTGAAGGTGCGAACGTTTCCTCTCTCGTCATAGTCAAAGCGGTACGTATACGTTCCGTCTCGACACGTGACAGGCACTCTTGTCAAAATGCCCATCCGGATCCACCAACATCACCGGATTGTTATTTGCGTACGTGTATCCATTCTGCGTCAAGATATCGTCCGCATCCCCCGGGTCTGGATCCAAGGATAGGAACACACCTTGTTCTGGGCGATAATACCGGGCAATCAGGTAATAAAGACCCGTTTCTTTGTCATATTGGTATCCCGCATATCGGTATGGGTTTTCCTCCGCCAAGGCACCGGATTGAGAGAGAATATTCCCCCATGCATCATATTGATAACGGGCAACGATGTTTCCTTGTTCATCCGTCAGGGCGATGACATCCCCATGCGCGTTATAGTGGTAAAAATACGTCGCATTGCCTTTTTTCATGGCAAGGAGTTGCCCGTTTTCTCCGTATATATATGATCTTACCACATTTCCATCCACATCGGTTTCATACAGAACGTTTAGGCTGTCCCCTTGGTAATGGTAATTTGTAATAACGCCATTTACATTCTTTTGGATGCGCCGACCGTCTTCATCATATTTGTACGTCACAAACGGCGTGCATTCAAGAGTTAATAGAAGTAGAGTAATCCTCTCACTATAGCAATTGGTATAAGGGGTAGAAAAGTTGCGAAAAAAATTTTTAAAACAGGGAGAAGCAAATATAAAGTTTTAGGAGATAAAAACGGTAGTAACTGATGATTTTTCAGTTGTTTATAGTTAACGAAAATCATAAAACAGGACATCTTTTTCAAACTGATTTTGGCGTACAATGTAACGAAAAAAATATCTTGCAGGAGTTTCGTGGGTTATGTGTATAGATTGTTGCTCTTGTCGTTTATTCGCCACTACACCCCTTCTAAAAAAGAAACCTTGAAAGGCTTATAGCCAATCAAGGTTCTCTTTGTTTTATTTTTGTGTTCGGAATAGACATCTACATTTACTTAACACCGTTAGAATAATTTAAGAAGAAAGTATCGGCAATTTCTTGTGGAAGTTGTTGATTTACAAAATTGAGCCCCACCCACGATAAAACTGTTTCATCAATAGAGCGCCAATTTTTTAAAATCGGCAATAAATCCGCACTATTGTTTACATCTTGAAGCCCTAAAACACAAACCCCATAACTTCTTTCTCCCCATATTGCCCATTTCATTGAAGGAGGTAGCCAAATAACAGTATAAGAATTGTACAGCACTGCATCCGCTGGACTTTCCTCAGGTCCTAATTCAAGAACATCTAAATATTCATCAGGTGATAAATTGACAGGGAGTTTCATCCAATTATAATAATTAAACTCTTTATAAAAATATTCTACTGGATTAGGGTCTAACACTGCGGTAAGGACATAATCATCTTTTGTTTCTATAGATAATTGCTGGATTGTGCTCCAAAAATCTTTGTCCATTGCCCAGTCAAACTCTTCAAACAAAAAATAATTGAATTGTTCCCGGAATACCTGTTCAGGCAATCTATTTTCTATATAAAACGTATCACTAGCTATTCCTATTAATTTATTAAACTCTTTTTTTTCCCTAACAAATAAAGTTTCTAAATTCATTGGACTCCCCCTATTTTAACCTAATTTTTAAAGTCATTCTTTTGCTCCCTTTTGGATAAAAGTCAGCGGTTGAACCACCTGTGGATTTAGCACCGTCGCGAAGAACATATTTTGCGCCATCTTTTGTCAGTATTATTGTTTTTCCGTCTTTAGATATTGATTTTTTCCATCCATCTCTAAGTAGATTTTTTTCGAACTGCGCTTTAGATACATCAGTCGCTCTGTTAGCATAACGACTACCAGATTTAGTCACATCTACATATTTAGAAGCTTTGCCTGTACCCTTAGGAAATTCTAAACGTGTACTTTATAAAAAGAGTGGCAGTTGAGTAACTACCACTCATTATATCAACTTACTTTGCTGTTAGGTATGTCAGGCACGATATACGCAGTTTTATTCTTCATCATGCCATAGATAATATTGACAAGTCTTCTCATAATGCAAATAAGTGCTTGTTGTTTGGTTTTACCTTCTGCTAGCTTTTTCTGATAATACTCGTAAAACACAGGATTTCGAGGAGTTTTACTACCTTTACAAATATGTATTTGTTGAACAGCCAAATTGTAAAAGATATTGTATAATTCCCTGTTTCCTTGTTTGCTTTTCTGAATGGTTTCCTTGCCGCCCGAACCCATTCTGACAGGGGCTATTCCTGCGTATCTTGCGAGTTTGTCAGAATGGGAGAAACGATGAATATCCCCGATTTCTGCAATGAAAGCGGATGCGGTCACCGTATTAATGCCTGGCATCGTTTCAAGCTGCATCCCTAATGGCTTAATAAGTGCTTTTAACTCTTTATCCACTTTTTTGATTTCCTGTTTCTTAAAGCGAATGTCTCTCACCATGCTTTGAATAATAAAATCACTTGTTGTCTGATATTCACGCTTTATCTCTCCATCCGCTTGGATGAGAGATAAAATCTGTTTCGCCTTCCTTATGGAACATGATTTATGACTAGCTTTTAATAGGAATGTTCGTAAACTTTCTACGGTTTCTCCCTTCAAATGTGCGGGAGAAGGATAGCGTTCCCAAAAAGCTAAAGCAGTTTGACCATCGACTTTCGAAAAGAATTTCTTATAACTTGGATAATGAAAACTTAATTGAAGATGCAACTGATTTTTAAGAGCGGTTTGGGATTTGACTAAAGCGTTTCGTCTCCCCACCAATTGGGCAATCATCCAATACATATCGGATGGGATAGCATCAGGCAAATAAGGGAGTTGACGGATTAACACATTCGCTACACATTGGGCATCCCAACTGTCATGCTTTTGGGTCATGGCATAGCTGTTCCGTTCCGCATTGGATAAAGAAGAATTGACAAACTTTACAATGTGCCCTTTCTCTTTTAAGTACAATGCCAAGCCCCTGCCATAGCCCCCCACATCCTCTAATCCAAACACAGGAGTGATGTCTTCTGTAAGAAACCCATTCACATACTCTAGTAAACTCGGAAAAGCGGATGGTTTATTTTCAAATGTCACTTCTCCCAGCTTTTCAAACCAACAATCTAAAATCACCGCTGTATGCTAAAACTTATGCAAATCTATCCCTATATAAATATGCTTATCTCGTCTCATCAGAACATCTCACCCCTATCTTGGATTGAACGGATAAAGCAAGACAGAGAATGTCGGCAACCTTAGGTCGAGCGTTCGTCTCTATGGACTCGCAAGGGTACGAAAGCCTATCCATTCTCTATCTCGTTCCGTTATAAAATCGCTTCATGTGTTCCGTTGGCGATTATCTCTCCATAACGGTATACACCACTGTAAAACGATTTTCTGTCCAAAATTCGCTTGACTTGAACTTTCGTAAACAACTTCCCCTGTTTCGTTCGATGTCCTTCCTCATTCAGTTGTGATGCGATTTGTGACAGAGACCATGAAGGATGTTGTTCTCGTAAGTCAAACACTCGTTGAACGGTTTTTGCTTGTGTTTCATCTATAACGAGTCGCTTTTGGCCTCTTTTAACCGTATATCCAAAAGCGACATTTCCTCCTGCATAACCGCCCTGTTGTGCTTTTTTATTCCTTCCTCGTCCTAGCTTTAACGCAATTTCTAAGCGTTGATATTGGTCGAGGAGTTCCATTAACCCATTAATAAGAAAATCATTGGGGTCTTTCTTGTAAATACTGTATTGCGGTTGTTCGATACTCCGAATGTCTACTCCATACTTTTTCAGCTCACGATGTACTAACACTTTTACAATGTCTGAACGCCATAAACGACTGGTGTTGAGTGTAACCACATAATCCACCTGATGGCGGGAGAGATACTCCAACATCTCCTGAAATCCTGTCCTGTCGATTTCTAACGCTTCTTCATCTACTTTCGCCCCACTGATACCCTCATCCTTAAACAAACACAGGAGAGTGTATCCTTGTGCCTGGCAATATGCTTTGATTTCATCTTCTTGGTAGGCAAGGCTGTATCCATCTTTGGCTTGCCCTTGTGTGGAAACTCGGATATATCCAATCACCTTCATGATACCTTCCCCCTCCGTTACGCAAATTGAGATTAACGTAACGCTTAGCCGCTATGTTAAGTCTATTGTATGCGTCTTAACCGATACAATCAATCCCTTTACCGATACAAATTTTTTATGTATCGTATAAGTAATACAGACAGAGGAAGGGATGTAGTATGCCAATTAAAATCAAACTAAAAGAAATCCTCAAAGAACGTGGCATTTCTCAGCGTGAATTAGCTCGACTTACAGGGCTGCGCCCGAACACCATCAGCCATCTTTGTTCAGACAACGTGGACAGAGTTTATCTCTCAACATTAGAAAAAGTGTGCAAAGTGCTAGACATCGACATCCAGGAGTTAATCGAGGTGGAGTAGCCTCTCGCTATAGTAATCGGAATAAAGGGCGGAAAAGTTGCGAAAAAAAATTTCAAAAGGCAAGGAGAAAGCGAAGGTAAGCTTTTGGGAGATAAAAACGGTAGTAACTGATGATTTTTCAGCTGTTTATTGTTGATGAAAATTATAAAATTGGACATCTTTTTCAAACTCATCCTGTGCGTACAAGATAACTCAAAAAATTATCATGCAAGGGGGTCGTGGGTTATATGTTTAGGTTGTAACACAAGCGGTTTATTCGGCATTACGTCTATGTAAAAAGCCTTAAAGAGAATTTATCTCCTAAGGCTTTTTGTAACAATATAAAGTTATGGTTCAATTTTTACTTAATTCTGTAGTTGAGCAATTTTAATCACAATAATTACCATATAAAAAGAGACAAACAGGATACCCCTTATGCCACGTGGAGCTGTTTTTTTACGGTATCGATGGGAATATTTTGTTTTGCTGCACAGTAAATGAACTCCACGAGGCTATGTCCTTTTCTCTTGCGCAGGAGATCGAGCCCATCTGAAAAATCACTGTTCGACTCGAACATGCTGTACACATACGCAAGTTGCACCAAGATCCAATACCGTTTCACTGCCCGACGCCCGCGAACGCGGTATCCATCGAGTTTCAGCTGGTCTTTCGCTTGACGGAAAAAACATTCGATCGACCAACGCTCAGCATAGTAGCGCAAGATGTCTTCATCGCTCAACTTGCGATCCGTGCTCAAGACGCAATGAAGATGTTCCGATGTCATCGGTTGATCCGCTTTCCAAGCGAGGATCACCACTGCATCCTTGAGACCGTTCAGAGCACCTTCGTAGCGATACACCCGATACTGCTCTTTTCCCACCGTGACGAGGTGAGTGTCTTTCGGTTCGATGTAGTGGGCAAACTGCTTCGCTTGGATGGCGATACCTTTCGGGTAGAGAATTCGGTTCGTCTTGAGCATCGCAATCACGTGGAATCCTTTTTTCAGACAAGCTTCCACGAGCGTTTGCGATGGATACCACGAATCCATGAGCACATAAACGGGGCGACTCACATCCAAAGAAGAAAGCATCTCCATCGCAAGTTCCCCTTTGCTTTTCCCTGCCGTCTTGTCATAGAGGCGAAAGGCAAAAGGGAACGCTTGGGTCATCGTATGAACCATGAGCCAAACGAGAGAATGCCCCCAGATTGACTTTTTCTCGGCATGAGAATAGTGCCAATCACACCCTTGAATGGCGTGTGTTGCCCGTGACGAAGGCTTCGTTTTTTGGCAAATTGTATCATCGATTGAAACAAAAAGGGGAGAATTCTCTTGTTTCGAGCTGCGTTCGACACGACGAAGAATCCACTGCTGGAGTTTGTGAAGCAATGTTTCTTCATCCCACGGACTTTTCGTGAAAAAATGGCTCAGTGTCGTGCGATGATTCGGGTGAAAACTACCATGATGAAGATCGGTCAACGTCCCGGAAAAACCTTTCGTCACCATCGCATCCACGATATGAACGAGATGCTTCATCACAGGTTTCGAGAAATAAAGTGCCAACCCTAACATCGTGAAAAACTTGTCGATTCCTTGATGATGTGCTAATCTATTCATGAGACATGAACCTCCTTGTGAATGGTTTGTTGGCACATCTATTCTAATCAAAGAATTGGGTTCATGTCTTTTCTTTTATTTTGTTGTAAATTTATGTTAGCGAATTTGCTCATCTACAGTTAATTCTTTGAGAACTTCTTTTGCTTTTTTTTCAACATCATTTGCATTAAAGTAACAATTATATTTTTTAAGGTCTTCTTCAAAAGGTGAAAATCGACTAGTTATTTCTGATAACTCACCAAATAATTTAAGTTCCTTAGTACTTAAACTATCATAGTCTACATGTAAATTATAAATTACAGTAAAATCATTTGAAAAAGTCTCAGTATCAATTTGTTTATTTAAGTAATCCTGTATCAATTGATATAACTTCTTTGAATAATCAATATCCAAGCATTTTCCCTCCTTTATTTAGGAATAGCCTTTAATGGCCCCATTGCTTTCCTAGCATACTCAAAATGCAAGATTGTATTTGTTTTCTTATCATATAGAACTTCTAAGTTGTACTTCTTACCATTTCTATACATTATAGTATAGTACATTCGTGCATTTGAACCTCTAGGGTCTTTATAACCTTTACCCTTTATCGCTTGTTGTAGGATTTGTATTGGAACTCTTCTGTCTGGATTATCCATATGCTTTGCAGTAGTTTTAGTAAAGTTCAATCCACCTTTTGTAACTTTACCCGTACCCTTTATAATAAATCTACCTGTATTTCTAACAAGTTTAAATTTTCCTCCACCAACAAAACCAATAGCTGCCGCAGCCGCGACGCCTTTCCATCCTTTTCCCGACTTGTACGCCTTATACGCATCATACGCCGCAAATCCCGCGTTGATAGCCATCCACACAAAATGCCCATCCGGATCGACCAACATCACTGGGTTGTTGTTCGCATACGCATACCCATTCTGCGTAAGGATATCGTCCGCATCCCCTGGATCTGGGTCTAGAGAAAGGAACACGCCATGCACCGGATGGTAGTACCGGGCAATCAGATAATACAGACCCGTTTCTTGGTCATATTGGTATCCCGCATATCGGTATGGATTTTCGTCCGCCAATGCGCCGGATTGGGAAAGAATGTTCCCCCACGCATCGTATTGGTAACGGGCCACGATGTTTCCTTGCGCATCCGTTAGGGCAATGACATCGCCATGGGCGTTATAGTGATAAAAGTACGTCGCATTGCCTTTTTTCATGGCAAGGAGTTGCCCGTTTTCTCCGTATATATATGATCTTACCACATTTCCATCCGCATCGGTTTCATACAGAACGTTTAGGCTATCCCCTTGGTAATGGTAGTTCGTAATGACGCCATTTACATTCTTTTGGATGCGCCGGCCGTCTTCATCATATTTGTACGTCACAAACGGCGTGCTTTCGCCTTTTCGGGTGATGGAGACGAGCTGGTCGGCTGCGTTCCATTCATATCGATACTGGCCGTCTTCCAATCGGTTGCCGTTCGCATCGTACGTGATTGTTTCGTCACCGAAACGAACCAACTGATTCGCCGCATTATAATCAGTCGTGGTCGTCGTCGACTGCCCATCTTTCGTTTTCACGATTTGCTTCCGATTGCCGAATCCGTCATAGGCATATTCGACTTTCGTGCCATCTGGAAGCTGCTCTTCCACTAATTGGTCTAGGGCATCGTAACGGTAGACGGTCGTTTCCCCCGTTGGGGATTCCACTTTCGTCCGGTTGCCGTTTTCATCGTAACGGTACGTTTCCGATAAAATTTCTTTTCCGTCCGCCGTACCGACCGAAACGCTTTCCACGAGGCCGCGGTCATCATACGTAAAGGTCGAACCGGCCCCATTTCCTGTCGTGAAGGTGCGAACGTTTCCTCTCTCGTCATAGTCAAAGCGGTACGTATACGTTCCATCTTGGACGACTGTATTTTGATCCAAGGCATTGTATTGGTATGTGACTGTTTGGCTAAACGATCCATGGGAGAACATAAACTGTTGTAATTTATCCGATGTCATCGGATAGGTCCACTTTTGTAATCCTCCGCGGTCGGATTGTTCAATGACACGATTCGCGGAATCAAATTTTCTTGTCTTGGTCGTACCGTCTTTTACATATTGTACAGAAAGTTCGTTTCCGTTTTTGTCGTAACTAAATTCGTAATACGGAACTCCATTGTAAGAAATCGTGTCGACCCGTTCCGTTCCGTCGTACGTCCATTGAATTGTATTTCCTTTCGGCAAGACGGTTTTCATTTTATTGCCGTTCGCATCATATTCATTTGTTGTCACATCGTTAAGCGGACCGACCGTTTTCAGAAGTTTTCCCGTCTTATCATAAGAATAGGTAAATCTTTGTGACGGACCGCTGCTCGTTTGAATGACTTTAGAAGTCATGTGACCGTTCAAGTCATAGTCATAGTTGACAGAAGTTCCGTTCGCCAATAGGAGTTGTTTTAAACGATTGGATGGGTCATACTTGTACTGTTTTTGATTTCCCTTCTCATCATATTCGCTCAACAGGTTTCCTACGGCATCATAATTCTTTTTCGTGACATACCCGGCTTCATCTGTTTCTTCCTCAACATAGTTGCCATTTGCGTCATACTTGTTTTTCGTTACGACGTTGCCTTCCATCAAGCGAATGGCGTCAAACCAGACCGTTCCTGTGTAGTTTCCGCGGAAAATAGCGGATACGTCAATTTTGTCCATTGGCTTAGACGGATTGATGGAAATGGCAGTCCGGTTCCACTCTTGCGTGCCGATCGGAAAATCAGCGGTATACGTTTGGGTCGTTCCATCCACAAAGTATACTTTAGCCGTAATGGAATAATCGCTTGCACTCACGGTACCGTTGGCTTTGACATCCTGCGCTTTGGAAAGACCTGTGAGTGTCAGACGAAGCGGCGTATCACTTGAAGTTTGCCCTACGATCACCGTCTGCTTATATTCACTAGCTGATTGCGTGGTGCTAGTTCTCGATATTTTGAGAGAGTAAGCCCCGTCGAACGACTCCGTATTATCTACGCTTCCTCCTGTTCCACTCCAATTCGTGGTGGTTCCTTCAAAACTACTATTTACAACTGGGTTGTAGCTGGAAGAAACCTGCGCTTCTTCCAATTGAACATTATCAAACCAGGCTTCTCCGGAAGCATCTGGAGACTTATGATCGACCTCTAAATAGACGCGAATTTTGGCTGCATTCGAAGGAGTGGTAAACGTCACTTGCCGCTCTGTCCAAGGTCTTGTGCCTACCAATTGACTATAACGATTGTCCGTCCAAGAAATTCGACGATTTTGGCTATCTAAAAATTCAACATTAAAGAACGCACTGGCTTTCGTTAAATTTGTTTTGATTTTTCCACTTAATGTGTATGTCGCATTCGGTTTTACCGCAATTTCTTGCGTAGCGGCCACATAACCGGCTTCTGCACTAGGCGACGTCGAATTCACTGTGATTTTTAACGTTTTTCGTCCCGTCAACCCATTATAAACATTCGTATCTTCCTGTAACTGCCCGGAATCATACGAACGAAGCACAGTCCAAGCGGTCGTTCCCTGTTCAAAGCCGTGATTAGAGAGTAAATTGGTCGCACTGCCCAATGCGTCACTTTCTTCAATCACATTTCCATAGGAATCGTACTTCGCTACAGAAGACGTTTTTCCCGATTGATCGGTTTCGGATACTGGATTTAAGCCATCATACGCAACCGTTGTCTTGTCGCCTTCTGTATCTGTCATGGAGATGACATCGTTATTTGGATTATACTGGTAGATTTCGGTCCCATAGCTATCCTTCGCTGTTAACACATTTCCATTCGCATCGTACGTATATGATTCCGTCGGTGTAGTGGCCCCAACATCATTCGGATCGTATGATTCCTTTAAATTGTTGCCTTCATACACATATTTCGTTGTAATATTTAAGCCGCCTACGTCATCCACAACCTCAATCGGGTTACCAGCCTCGTTGAAAGTATATTGAGTTTTGCGGCCATTCGGCTTTTGTATGAGCAATCGCCGTTCCGTTGGATCATAGGTCAATGTGTATACATGGCCTTCGGAATCACGTACTTGACTAAGCCTGTCGCCGTCGTACACGAACTGATTGACAACTGGCTGATCCTCCGTATGTGTCGGCTCGAATACTTTGACTAGACGATCAATCTCATTGTATTCATATCTTGTCACTTCTCCGCCCGCCTGAGTCACCGTCGTTAACAAATCATTCGTGTAGCCATATGTCACCGTCCGATTCATCGGGCCTATGATTTTTTCGATCTTTCCGTCTGGACGATACTGAATGTCTAATTTTCTTCCCGATGCGTCCGTCATCGACGTAAGCTTTCCATTCGAATAACCGTACGTCGTTGCGTTTCCATGACCGTCGACCATTTTGGTTAACTTGCCATCGCTTTTATTAAAATACATTTTCGTTTGATCTTTCGATTTCACGATCCACTCAGTGGCGGTCTCGCTTAGCTCCAAATAAACACCGGTTGGCGCTTGGTATGTTCCGTCGGCTCGTTTCATAAATATGTGAAGCGTCCCGTCTTCATCCGTCAATCGCGCTTCATTTCCTTGCGCGACGATATTCATTTCCGCATCGCTGTGCCAGCCTTTTCCGAATAAACCGGTCCATGGAGACAAGCTATTGTAGGTTCTGGATAGACCAAGTCCTAGCCCCCTACCTGAAATCGAAACATCTTGTTCATCTATCATGAGATTACCCGTAGCGGCATTCACGCTGCCATACAGAACATCAATGATGGACCAGTACTCTTCTTTTCCTAAATACTCATTCGCCTCCGGAATGTTCACCGTCAAGGCATTGCTGGAAAATACCGTTTCCCCATCCGCATTGTAGGCGCTGAGTCGGAAGTAGTAATGGGGGCTTGTCGCGTATTTGGTCCCCATTTTCGCATACATTGGGGAAGGATCTTTCGGAAGTTCCAATCCTTGTCCATCATGATGCAGCGTTAAGGTGCTGGAATCCCCCTGTTGGATTTCCTCCGGAGTTGGCCAAATTCCTTTGTTTTGTGTCGTCCAATGGTCCACGTCTCCTACATCAAATGCTTCATAGTAAAGTCCATTGAAAATCCATACTTTATACCCTATCGCTCCAGGAATTTTATCCCAGTTTAACATGACATAGCCAGAGTTGCTCCCCGATTGATTGCTGTAAGCAAATCCGGAAGGCGCTGATGGCACTGGCAAATCTGGAATACGAGGCATATACGCATCAGAAAAGACGGTTTCCCCTTGAGAGTTATAGGCACTTACTCGAATCCAGTAGTTGGTAGCCGTTGCGTATTTCATTCCTGCATTAGCGTAGACCGGAGACGGGTCAACAGCTAATTCTGTGCCAAGACCATCGTTTACATGCAACTTATATCTACCTGCATTAATTTCCGTGGATGTTGGCCAATACTTTTTGTTTTTCGTTGTCCAAGAAGTGACGTTCCCGACATCTAACGATTCATAGTAGGAACCGTTAAAAATCCAAATTTTATACCCCGTCGCTCCACTCACAGGATTCCATTTGAAATCGATATATCCTGTTCCATTTCCGTTTGTATAACTTACCCCCGTCGGAGCAGATGGTTTTGCCAAATTCGGAATGGTCGGCATATACGCGCCTGACATGGCGCTTTCGCCTTGAGGAAAAATCGCACTGACTCGGAACCAGTAGTTCTTGCTGTTTGGATAACTTCCGCCTGAATTTCGATAGACTGGGGAAGGATCGACAGCCAACTCCGTCCCTAACTGATCTTGATGCAGATCGTATCTTCCAGCACTAATTTCAGAAGGGGTCGGCCAAATTTTTTTCCCTTTTGTACTCCAGGAAGTAACATTGCCTACATCAAACGCTTCATATGATTTCCCGTTATAAATCCAAACTTTATAACCCACAGCGCCAGGAACCCGATCCCATGATAAATTGATATATCCTGTGCCATCCCCATTACTGAAGGCCGTTCCTGTTGGCGTATCGGGAACTGGTATCGTATACGTAACAGACAAATATGGTTTATAACTGCTGTTCGTAGTGGAAACAACTTTTTTCCAATACGTTTGTCCATTTCCATTCGTATGGAGTTTCAATCCATAGTTTGGTTTGGTCCCTGATGCCCACGCTTTGACGGTGTTCGTCACATCAAATTGCGCCCATTGGTCTCTTGCCACATCGACTTTACCAATGTTCGTGGAAGAGGGTTTATTATTCCATGTTAAGGTGCTCGCAGACCATGAACCATTGACCGCATCTAACCATAAGCCGGTTGCTGTTGTTGCATAGTATGAGTGTGTCACATACACGTTGAATGTGGCACTCGTCACATTCATATTTTCGATATTTGATGTATCAGGATTTAAAAATCCGTAACAAGTCCCTGTCGTTCCATCATAATAACCGACTTTTAACACATATTGTCCTTGCGCCGAATCCCATTTACTTGATGCAGAACCATAGTTAGTCGTCGGGTAGGCGCTCATGACAAATGCATCGGTAGCAATAGCAACAGAAGTGCTAGGGTCAATATAAACCGGATAGACGCGCTTCGGATCTTTCAACCACTGCGGATCAGCTTTAACCGTTAAAATATACCCTTGATCATCCTGTTGAAGTTCGTATGTTACATTTTCCGAGCGCTGTGCTTCTCCCGAGTGTTCGTCGATATTCGAATCGACCATAAATGGTTTAGGGAGTTCAAATACTTTTTCATTTTCTTTGTTTGTAAATAAAATCGATCCATCGTCTTGAATATTGGCATGCAAATCGGTTTTCAAACGAAATTTGAAAATGTGATAGCCCGTAAAAGAGTGAAGAACTAAATCCTCTTTCGTTGATTCGTTAAATACGATATTTTGCAAGTCTATATTTGGAAAAATATTTTTATGCACAATCTTATTGTCTTTTTTCTTATAAATAGCGGGAACATCTTTCGCTTGAATCGGCTTCAGTCCATTCCCTGATTCTTCTAAAATAGAATAAGAAATGGAATATTCATTATACAGAAATTTTGCATATTCTCCATCCACCATTTTCTTGTAAAAACGAGGTTCCAAAATCGTATTCTCTGCTTGAACATGATTGGGATGGTCGATGAAGAAAGTGGAAACTTCCTCAAATTGTTTTTCGTTCTTTTTCTTAATATGAATCGGTTCAAAGAAAATTTTTCTGGTAAACGTACCATCACCATTGTAATACACTTTCGTATTCTCTGTTCGTTCCCCTATCAGCTCTCCCGGCTTCAAGTTTATGCTGGGCGCTTCTGGTACTTTAAGAGGTGATTGTTTCATCGCATTGTCAGATTTAGAATAGACGAACTCCGCCAATCCCTCCATAGGAATACTCGTAAAAACTAATAAAAATACTAACCACCAAACAAACCATGTTCTTAGATGCCTCATGTTTTCTCTCCTTATCAATCCTAAGTTGTCTAATTCGAGCTGCATGAGGAGATTTTATGCTATAAAAAACATACTCGCAATATTTTTCGACAAACAAATTTCGTCATTGTTCGACAGAAATCGATTTTATCACTTAACCTTTCAGACAATAGCGATAACGGTTGTTTTTTTCAATTGTTTTGTAAGATCATCCCGCTATGAGAAATGTGAGGAGTAGATGAACAATTAATGATTTTTTTGGAGGATTTGATTACACTTTATTCAAGAAAAGTACAATGAGACATTAACTGCGCCTACTGATGAATCCACCGAGGACAATCTTTTAGATTGAGTTCCAATTTCGCATATTCCGATGTATTTGATTTGATAGAATGCCAATTGACAATACACGAAATAAATTCTAATATTTTAGGACTGTGACAAATGTCGCTGCTTCCTTAACTTGTTGACCATGAGAAGCACTCATTTGTCTAGTCTGAACTTTCAACAAACTACAAAAACAAAATTAATCCTAATACGAAGACATCCTTATTTGATAAAACGATATAAATTCAACAGAGGGATACAAAAATGAGTAAAGCAAAAATTATATTTACGGGGGAAGCGCAAGAAAGCCCCTGCCTTTAGACAAGGGGATGAATTGCGTATTTTTTTTGATAAATTTATTAGATGTGTTTATTTTATCTATTGTTTGTGGTATATTTAGTATAGAGGTGGTTGGTTTTGGAAAACGAAAAATACACCGATAAAAAAGGGATTGTTTATCTCAATCAATATCATATTGTGTTTTGCCCAAAATACCGCAGAAAAGTGTTAGCTGGAGATATTGAACGAGATTTAAAAAGAATTTTTGAAGAAGTTGCCAAAGAACATGATGTACAAATCAAAGCAATGGAAATTATGCCTGATCATGTTCATTTGTTCATTTCTTTTGACCCTCGTCAACATTTGCACAAAATTATACAAGCGTTTAAAGGGAAAAGCAGTCGAATATTAAGGGAGAAATATCCTTCGTTAAAAAGCAGACTACCGTCGCTATGGACACGAAGTTATTTTTGTTGTACTGTCGGCTATATTTCAGAAGAAGCGGTTAAACAATACATCGAAAATCAAAAGAACGTATAAAGGAAGTGGTGTCGTTGGCGAAAACAAAAACCAAAAGTTATGTGCTGACGTTGAAACTCAAAACAGAACTATGGCAGGCGTACATATTAGAGAAACGTTTTGAAATTGGCAGAAAAATATACAACGCTTGTTTGGGCGAATTGCTGAAACGGCATAAAAAATTACAACATGATAAGCAGTATCGTCATCTAGCCCAACAACCAAAATCAAAAGAAAGAAACAACTTGCTAAATGAGTTATATCGTCAGTACGGAATCAATGAATACGCTATGCACGATTTTGTTAAGCCAATGCAACACCATTTCAAGAAACACATCGACTCACACACCGCACAAAAAATCGCTACGAGAGCATGGATAGCAATGGAAAAACTCATCTTTGGTAATGCAAAAAAAGTGTCTTTTAAAAAATACAACGATATGGATTCATTAGAAGGAAAAACAAATAGCACAGGCATCCGTTTCAAAAACAAACATTTGCTTTGGAATGGTTTATCTATTCCTGTTATAATTCACCCAAACGACATATATGCACATCTGGCTCTACAAGACCGTATAAAATATTGTCGCATCGTCCGTAGACGAATTAGAGGAAAAATCAAGTATTTTCTTCAACTCACTCTTGAAGGTGTGCCACCAAAGAAAATAAACCGCCAAACAGGAGAAATAAAACATCCAATAGGGCGAGGCGATGTTGGTATCGACATAGGAACACAAACCGTCGCTATTTGCTCGATGAATAATGTCAAGTTGCTTATTCTTGCGCCGAGCATCGAAAACATAGAAAAGCAAAAGCGAGTTCTTCAACGAAAATTGGATCGTCAAAGACGGGCGAATAATCCGCACAAATACAATGAAGATGGGACAATAAAAAAAGACAACAAGGAAAAATGGGTTTGGAGTAAAAATTATCTCAAAACGAGAAATCAGTTAGCAGAATTACAAAGAAAAATGGCAGATAAACGGAAACAAGATCATCAACGGCTTGCCAATTGGATCATCGCATTAGGTCATCATATCCAAGTAGAAAAAATGAATTTCAGAGCACTTCAAGCAAAGGCAAAAGAAACAAAAGTCGATGCCAACGGAAAATACAAAAAGAAAAAACGATTTGGAAAAAGTATTGCGAATCGTGCACCAAGTTTGTTTTTAAACATACTGAATCAAAAACTGCAATATGAAGGCTATTCCCTTCAATACATCGACACATTTCGCGTCAAGGCAAGTCAATACGACCACCAAAACGATGAGTACAACAAGAAAACACTTTCCCAACGATGGCACGAAGTAGACGGACGCAGAGTGCAACGAGATTTATACAGCGCATTTTTAATCATGAATGTGAAAGACAATCGAAAAGAAATAGATCGACAAAAATGTTTAGAGAGATGGGATCAATTTATTCGACTGCATGATGAAGAAATCAAACGACTTCATCTTCATTCATGTGTCGTAAGTAGTATGGGAATTTAAATGATAAAAAGCGTCTTGAATCGGGCGCACAGGGCGATAAGCACCAGTAAGGTGTTTGCCCATGAAAGTCTTGTGGAATTAGAGTCAGTGTCCATGCGAAGGTATGGAAGAAGCTCTATAGTACACAAGAACCCCGTGGCTTTAGCCATCGGGAGGTTCAGTACCATGACAGGCGTTATGATAGGGTTAATCGTTAGTCTTTTATTATTAGTCATAAAAAGTACCGCAAAGGATTTTTTAAAAACATACTCTCTCGATTGGATTATTGATGTGCTACTTTTTCTCATATTTATCGTAATTGTAATACAATATATCCAAAAGAAGAGAAAAAACTAGAAATAAAGGATGCCCACATGAGGCATCCTTCATCTATTACTTCTTCAAGTTGTAGAATGTTTTTATTCCATCGTATACTGCTGTTTCGCCTAATTGGTCTTCAATGCGAAGCAATTGGTTGTATTTTGCGACGCGGTCTGTGCGGGATGGCGCACCTGTTTTAATTTGGCCAGCGTTTGTTGCAACGGCGATGTCGGCGATTGTGCTATCTTCTGTTTCACCAGAACGGTGAGAAATAACAGCTGTGTAGCCTGCGCGTTTTGCCATTTCAATCGCTTCAAATGTTTCGGTTAACGTACCGATTTGGTTCACTTTAATTAAGATTGAGTTGCCGACACCTTGTTCGATACCTTGTGCTAATTTTTTCGTATTTGTTACGAATAAGTCGTCACCGACAAGTTGTACTTTTTTGCCAAGGCGCTCTGTTAATAACTTATGACCAGCCCAGTCGTTTTCGTCTAAGCCGTCTTCGATCGAGATGATCGGATATTTGTTAACAAGCTCTTCATACCAAGCAACCATTTCTTCCGAGGTTTTCACAACGCCTTCGCCTTCTAAATGGTATTTGCCTGTTTCTTTGTTGTACAGCTCAGAAGATGCCACGTCCATCGCAAGCATCACTTCTGTGCCTGGTTTGTAGCCTGCTTTTTCAATCGCTTCGATAATTGTTTCAAGCGCTTCTTCGTTTGATTTTAAGTTTGGCGCAAAGCCGCCTTCATCACCAACAGCGGTGTTGTAGCCTTTCGCTTTTAACACTGATTTTAAGCTATGGAAAATTTCCGCACCCATGCGAAGCGCTTCACGGAAGTTTGGTGCGCCAACTGGCATAATCATAAATTCTTGAATGTCAACGTTGTTATCTGCATGCGCACCGCCGTTTAAAATGTTCATCATTGGAACAGGCAACGTTTTTGCATTAAATCCGCCTAAATATTGATATAGAGGAACGCCTAAGTAGTCAGCAGCTGCGCGTGCAACAGCCATTGATACGCCAAGAATAGCGTTTGCACCTAATTTTCCTTTATTTTCTGTACCGTCTAATGCAATTAATGCACGGTCGATGGCAACTTGCTCTGTCACATCGTAGCTACCGATTAATGCTGGCGCGATGACTTCGTTTACGTTTTTCACTGCTTGTAATACACCTTTACCAAGGTAGCGACCTTTGTCGCCATCACGCAATTCAACCGCTTCATACTCACCCGTTGACGCTCCACTCGGTACAAGTGCACGTCCGAACGCACCTGATTCTGTGTATACTTCTACCTCTACTGTCGGATTGCCACGAGAGTCTAATACTTCACGAGCATAAATGTCAATAATTGTTGGCATCGTTCATCTCTCCTTTAGTCTATTTTTGAATTAACGTTTTTCCTGTCATTTCTTTCGGTTGTTGTAGTCCGAGCAAATCAAGCATCGTTGGCGCTAAATCGCCTAAAATACCGTCTTGGCGAAGCGTAATGCCTTTTTTCGTCACGATCACAGGCACCGGATTTGTCGTATGCGCCGTATTCGGACTGCCATCTGGATTTAATACTTCGTCCGCATTTCCGTGGTCTGCGGTAATAATCGCAATACCACCTTTGGCGATAATCGCATCGACGACTTTTCCTAAACATTCATCGACCGCTTCGACTGCTTTAATCGTTGGCTCTAATTTTCCTGAATGACCGACCATGTCAGGGTTTGCGTAGTTTAAAATAATCGCATCGAATTTGTCTGCTTCAATTTCTTTCAGTAAAGCGTCCGTCACTTCGTATGCGCTCATTTCTGGTTTTAAATCGTATGTGGCTACTTTTGGTGAGTCAATTAAAATGCGCTCTTCACCAGGGAACTTTTCTTCCCGTCCGCCGCTCATAAAGAATGTGACGTGCGGATATTTTTCTGTTTCGGCAATGCGCAACTGTTTTAACCCGTTTTGTGACAATACTTCACCGAGCGTATTGTCAAGGTTTGTCGGCTTAAATGCCACGTACCCTTTTACTGTTTCACTAAAGTGCGTTAAGCATACGAAGAACAAGTTTTTCGGATGTTTCGGTCCACGATCGAATGAACGGAAATCATCGTTTGTAAACGTGTTTGAAATTTGAATCGCACGGTCAGGACGGAAATTGTAGAAAATGACCGCGTCATTATCTTGAATCGTTGCGACTGGTGATCCATCTTCACGAACGATAACAGATGGCAAGACGAATTCGTCATAAATGCCATTTGCGTAAGAATCATCGATGCACGCAAGCGGATCACGGTATGATGGACCTTCGCCATACACCATCGCGCGATACGCTTTTTCTACGCGCTCCCAACGTTTATCGCGGTCCATGGAGTAATAACGACCGGATAATGTAGCGATTTCACCGACACCAATTTGTGCGATTTGTTCATTTAACTGTTGAATGTACGTTTTCGCTGTTTGTGGACCAACGTCACGTCCGTCTAAAAAGCCGTGAATATACACATGTTTGACGCCTTCTTTTGCGGCGAGCTTGAGTAAAGCGAATAAATGGTTAATATGACTATGCACACCACCGTCAGAAAGAAGACCGAAAATGTGCAAATTTGTTCCGTGCTTTTTCACATGATCCATCGCTGCTAAAAACGTTTCGTTGCGCTCAAACTCACCTTCGCGAATGGCGATATTCACACGCGTTAAACTTTGATACACAATGCGACCAGCACCGATGTTTAGGTGACCGACTTCCGAGTTCCCCATTTGTCCTTCTGGCAAACCGACCGCTTCACCGCATGCCGTTAATGTCGCATGTGGATATTCGTTCCAATAACGATCGAAATTTGGTTTTTTCGCTTGTGCAACCGCGTTGCCAAATGTTTCTTCACGAAGAGCAAAGCCATCTAAAATAATTAATGCTACTGGTTTTTTGCTCATTTTCCTGCCTCCACGAGTTGTAAAAACGATTGTGGTTGTAAGCTCGCACCACCAACAAGTGCTCCGTCAATATGTTCTTCCGCTAAAAACGCAGCAATATTTTCTGGTTTTACGCTACCACCGTATTGAATGCGTACCGCATTAGCCGCTTCTTGTGAGAATTTGTTCGCAATGACTTGGCGAATGTAGCCGCATACGTTGTTGGCATCTTCTGCTGTGGACGATTTCCCTGTTCCGATCGCCCAAATTGGCTCGTAGGCAATGACAACTTGCTTTACTTGTTCTTCTGTTAAGCCTTCAAGCGCTTTTTCAACTTGTACACGAACGACTTCATTTGTGCGATTGCTTTCACGCTCTTCTAACGTCTCTCCGCAACAAACGATTGGCACAAGTCCGTGCTTAAATGCCGCAAGCACTTTTTTGTTGACTGTTTCATCTGTTTCGGCAAACATTTCACGGCGTTCGGAGTGCCCGATGATAACATACTCCACACCGAGATCTTTTAACGCAACAGGGCTAATTTCACCTGTAAATGCCCCTTGATCTTCAAAATGCATGT
This sequence comes from Anoxybacillus flavithermus, assembly GCA_002243705.1. GTDB lineage: Bacteria > Bacillota > Bacilli > Bacillales > Anoxybacillaceae > Anoxybacillus > Anoxybacillus flavithermus. The sequence continues at coordinate 875,707 of CP020815.1, read as the reverse complement.
TTTGCGCACCAATTTTTACATTTGTTCCTTTTGTCGCCTCAACTAAATGCGCTAAAAAGAGGGCTGGTGCACATACAACGGCATCCACTTGCTCGTTGGAAGGAACCTCATGTTTCACTTCTTCCACAAACTGAAGCGCCTCTTTTAACGTTTTATGCATTTTCCAGTTTCCTGCAATAATCGGCTTTCGCATCGCTTTTCGCTCCTTTCTTACTTATCGTTTAAAGCGACGACACCTGGAAGTTGTTTACCTTCCATAAATTCAAGCGACGCACCGCCACCTGTAGAAATGTGATCCATTTTGTTTGCAAGTCCAAATTTTTCAACTGCCGCCGCTGAATCGCCGCCACCGATGACCGTATATGTGTCTTTCGCATCAGCAAGCGCTTGAGCAACAGCTTTTGTTCCTTCAGCAAACGCGTCCATTTCGAATACGCCCATCGGACCGTTCCAAATAACAAGTTTTGATTTTAAAATGACATCGCGATACAATTCGCGTGTTTTCGGACCGATATCAAGTCCTTCCCAGTCGCTTGGAATTTCATCGATGTTCACTACTTTTTTGTTTGCATCGTTTGAAAAATCGTCCGCAACGACTGCGTCAACAGGCATATAGAAGTTCACGCCTTTTTCTTTTGCTTTTTCCATGAACGATTTCGCTAACTCGATTTTATCTTCTTCTAATAACGATTTTCCGATTTCATGGCCGAGCGCTTTCACAAATGTGTAAGCTAATCCGCCCCCAATAATCAAAGTATCCACTTTATCTAATAAATTTTCAATGACGCCGATTTTATCTTTTACTTTGGCGCCGCCGATGATTGCCGTAAACGGACGGTCTGGGTTCGATAATGCCTTTCCTAACACTTCAATTTCTTTTTCCATTAAAAACCCAGCTACCGCAGGCAAGTGATGGGCAATACCTTCTGTCGATGCATGCGCACGGTGTGCTGCACCAAACGCATCGTTGACATATACATCCGCAAGTTCTGCGAATGCTTTCGCTAATTCTGGATCGTTTTTCTCCTCACCAGGATAGAAACGTACGTTTTCAAGCAATAACACATCGCCTTCATTCATTTCAGCAATCGCAGCTTTCACTGCATCGCCATACGCTTCATCTGTTTTCACGACGCGCTTGCCAAGCAATTCACTTAAACGTTCTGCCACGGCATTTAAGCGCATCTCTTCAACAACTTTTCCTTTCGGACGACCAAGGTGGCTCGCTAAAATGACTTTCGCTCCTTGTTCCATTAAATATTGGATCGTTGGGAGCGCCGCTCGGATGCGCGTGTCATCTGTCACGGCACCGTCTTGCATCGGCACGTTAAAATCGACGCGGCAAAATACACGTTTTCCTTTCACATCAATGTCACGGACGGTTTTTTTATTCATCCTATTTCGCGCAGGAGACTCCCACTTCAACGACCAAAGGGAGTAAGTGGGAGAGGAATGCGCGTTCCCCCTTTCTTTTGTGTATGATATAATAAAGGCGTGGAGAAAACCGTTAAATAAAGGCACTCCAATAACTGCTACTCGATGTATGGAGTTGGTTACAGGAAACGTTGTAACCGTAAAACATCGAGCGTAGGTCCGTCTGTTGTGTGTGGAAGTCAAGTACTGCCAACAGACACACCGAGAGAATCGGTAACGATGCAGGCATGACCTGCGTCGTTGGGTAGTCGTCAACCTGCCCCTGATGCAACCCCAAGTCAAGGAAGGAGGATGAAGTCCGTTTGCACTTCTGGGGAGTTGCAAGCCCCCACTTCAAGCGTTAGTTAAGTGGGAGTAGTTGACGGAAAGGCCTCCTTATTCGTGTGATACATAGAAAGGGAGTGGGGATGATCCCCGCTCCCCTTCTCGGTATGTCCAACTATTTATTATAAACCGTTTTGGGCAAACAATCCAAAAAATTATAAACCTTTTGATGCAATGTATGCAGCAAGGTCAACAACGCGGTGAGAATATCCTGTTTCGTTGTCGTACCAAGAAAGAACTTTCACCATGCGACCTTCCATGACCATTGTTGAAAGGGCATCGATTGTTGAAGAAGCTGTTGAGCCGTTGTAGTCACGAGAAACAAGTGGCTCTTCGCTGTAAGCAAGAATACCTTTTAATTCACCTTCTGCCGCCGCTTTTAATGCTGCGTTTACTTCTTCAACAGTAACTTCTTTTTCAAGTTCAGCAACAAGGTCAACAACAGACACGTTTGGTGTTGGTACACGCATCGCCATACCATTTAATTTTCCTTTTAATTCAGGCAATACAAGTGCTACTGCTTTTGCCGCACCTGTTGATGTTGGAATGATCGATTCAGCTGCTGCACGCGCACGACGTAAATCTTTATGTGGTAAATCAAGAATTTGTTGGTCGTTTGTATACGCGTGAACAGTCGTCATCATACCACGAATGATACCAAATTTTTCATGCAATACTTTCGCAAATGGAGCTAAGCAGTTTGTTGTACAAGATGCGTTTGAAATGACATGATGGTTTGCTGGATCGTATTTGTCTTGGTTTACGCCCATCACGATTGTAATGTCTTCATTTGTCGCTGGTGCAGAAATGATGACTTTCTTCGCGCCTGCTTCTAAATGTTTCGCTGCGTCTTCGCGTTTTGTGAAGCGTCCTGTTGATTCAACAACGATATCAACACCAAGTTCGCCCCATCCTAAGTTTGCTGGGTCACGCTCTGCTTTAACGATAATTTCTTTTCCGTTTACGACGATGTTATTGCCGTTTACAGACACTTCTGCATCTAATGTGCCGTGAACAGAGTCATATTTTAAAAGATGTGCTAACGTTTTTGCATCTGTTAAGTCGTTAACTGCAACCACTTCAATTTCAGGATTTTTTAATGCTGCGCGAAATACGTTACGGCCGATACGACCAAAACCGTTAATACCAATTTTTACTGCCATCGTTTTTGTCCTCCTTTGGAATTATAAGGATATATTTTAGAGGGATGAATCATCCCGTACTAACTGTTTTGCTGCACCTTCATCTGTAATTAAGATGCACTGATGTGCCTGTTTCATATACGCTTGAATTGCTTTTGCTTTCGAAGCGCCTCCTGCCACTGCAATGACGCAAGGAACGTGGCGCACATCTTCGAGCTGAATGCCAACGGTGTTTACTTTATGAACCACTTCTCCATGTTGATTGAAGTAGTATCCAAATGCTTCTGCCACCGCCTTGTTGTGTTCAATTTTTTTCATTTCTTCTGGTGGCGTTTTTCTTCGCTCTGCCATCGTTTTTGCGTCACCTATACCATGAATGACGACCGTTGATGACTTAATTAATTCGAGCACTTCTTTAATAGCTGGTTCTTCAATAATCGATTGATACGTTTCAGCACTTAGCTGGTCAGGAACATGTAACAAACGATAATGTCCCATTGCTTTTTCCGCCATGCGCGCACAAATCGTGTTCGCTTGGTTCGTTACATCTTCTCCAAGTCCACCGCGTGCTGGAACAAATAACACATCTCGGTATTTGACGTCTGGTGTCATCATTTCAGCAACAGCAGCAAGGGTTGTTCCACCAGTTACTGCTACAACGTCTTTCCCTGTTAGTGAATGTTTTATACGTGAGACACAAGCTCTTCCCATCTCTCTTTTCACCCAAGGGGATTGGTCACTGTCTCCGGCAACGACAATGACATCTTTGACAGGAAGTTTCTTTTTTATTTTTCTTTCCAGCTCTTTTAACCCGAGTACTTCTCGCATCATATCTTCAAGTTGAATGAGCACATCGTTTCCTTCCGATGTAACACTCATGCCCGCAGTTGTAATATCAAGCAAATTTTGCTCTTTTAAAAACTGCACTTCCGACCGTAAGACGCGCTCGCTAATGCCTAAGTTTAAGGATAATGTTCGGCGTCCAATCGGTTGCATTAAGCGGATGTGCTGCAAAATTTCGTATCGCTTTTGCATAATCGCGAGAAGATCAGGCAACAATTTTCGTTGAACATCAATCCATTGTCGCATGCTCTTTTCTTCCTTCTTTACTCTCTTTTTCTTTTTCAGGACGTTTTAAGTCCCGCTATGACTTATTATGTCCCACTTTACGTAAAAAAAATTCACCCCTGCTACAACTTTATTGTAACAGGAAGTGAAACGTTATTCAACTGCTTCGTATTTGTTGTAATCGCTTTCTTATGACATCTTTGTGAATGCGACCGTACGCAACGATGTCTCCGTTCATTTCAATGACAGGAATCATAAGATGGTATCGTTCAAGTAATCGCTCATCTTTGTAAATATCTACTTCTTCCCATTCGACTTGTAACTCGCGAAGAATGTCTTTTGCTTCATCACAAAGACAGCAATTTTCTTTCGAATATAACACGATTTTCATGTTTTGTCCCCTTTATGCATATTGCTTTCGTTTCGAAGCCGGTGGAATACAAAGCTGTTCACGATATTTCGCGACCGTCCGCCGCGCTACACAAATATTGTATCGTTGCTCGAGTAAATCAGCAATGTTTTGGTCGGAAAGAGGTTTTTGCCCATTTTCTTGCTTAATTAATTCCGCAATTAAACCTTTTACTTTTTCTTGCGATGCGTGTTCATCAACACCGCTTGTAAAAAAGCGGCGCATGTCAATTAAACCATGAGGCGTTTGCATATATTTATTTTTCACCGCGCGACTGACGGTCGATTCATGAATGTTTAATGCTGTTGCCACTTCGCGCATCGTAAGTGGCTTCATATGGAGCAAACCTTTTTCAAAATAATCACGTTGTCGATGAATTAACTCACAGGCAATTTGCTCAATCGTTGTTGCTCGCTGCATTAAACAACGTTGGATCCATTGAAACTGTTGACGTTTTTCCTCGATATATTTTTGAACGTGCGGATCATCCGATCGTACTTTCCGTTCATACGATTCATTCCATACAACAGTTGGAATAATTTCTTCATTTATCGTTACATTCCACACCCCATCACTATATGACACGATGACATCAGGGACAATGTACGTCATTTGTTCATCGTTATACAAACTTCCTGGGCGTGGATGGAGCGTACGAATAAGTTCCCACACCCGCTGTATGTCCGCTAACTCTACACCTAGTTTCGATTTTATTTCTTTCCATTTTTTATGGACAAACGATTCGAAATACTCCGTCACAATCGTCTCTGCTAGCTCATCCCTTTGTGGAAGACGAATGAGTTGTAAATATAAACAATGCGACAAATTTTCCGCTCCTACCCCAGCAGGATCAAGTGACCGTAACATATGAAGTGCTCGCGATATAGTCGTTTCTTCTAACTGAAGATGGCAAGCCGCCTCGGCAATTGTTGTATGCAAATAACCATATTCATCAAGTGACGCAATTAAATAATCAAGTGCTCTTCTCTCCTCGTCGGATACACGCATACCAACGAGTTGGGCATGTAAATGTGAAGCAAGCGAACGATTAAAAACGCTTACATTTTCAATATAATTCATCCGATTCGTTTGATCGCGTCGCTTTGTCGCTGTTCGTTTTCGTTCATGCAACTCAATAAATGGATTTTCAAGCGCTTGTTCATGTAAAAGCGATTGTAGTTCGATCGTTGAATATTGCAGCAGTTCAATCGCTTGAACAAGCTCTTTTGTCAACGCAACTTTTAGCTCTTGCCTTTGCGTTAATTGCATCTCCATTCATGCCATCTCCCTTCATCCTCATTTTATCATCTCTATAAGGGAGAGACGATAAAAACATATTGGATGTTTTTTCTACTATGCATATGCATCGAAGGCATGTTATCATTCTTATAGAACAAGCGAGCAAGCCTCGCAAAATTCATCTATTCGTCCGGTGCGGCACACCGGACTTTATTTTTTATACAAAAACCCCCGCTTGCATAGCAAGCAGGGGTTAATTAACGCCCTCGGCAGGATTCGAACCCACGCTAAGAGAACCGGAATCTCTCGTGCTATCCACTACACTACGAGGGCATAATGATAAATGCACTTACCATTATAGTGAAGAAGAAAAAAAAATGCAATAGCGGTGGCGTTTAAAATTTAAAAAAGCGGAAACGATGAAAGAAGGGATGCAGAAGAACAAAGGCGAATACATATGAATGAAAGGTATTTCATTTGACCTTTATTGACCTTTCCTGTATGATAAAAGTACATAAAAAATGAATTATCGGAGGAGGAAGAGTATGAACTTAATTCCTACAGTTATTGAACAAACGAGCCGTGGAGAACGTGCATATGACATTTACTCTCGCTTATTAAAAGACCGCATCATCATTTTAGGAAGCCCAATCGATGATCATGTCGCAAACTCAATCGTTTCTCAGCTTTTATTTTTAGCCGCTGAAGACCCTGAAAAAGATATTTCTCTCTACATTAACAGCCCTGGTGGGTCGATTACAGCAGGCATGGCGATTTACGATACGATGCAATTTATTAAACCAGATGTATCGACGATTTGTATCGGTATGGCAGCTTCTATGGGGGCGTTTTTGCTGGCAGCAGGTGCCAAAGGAAAACGTTTTGCATTGCCAAATAGCGAGATCATGATTCATCAACCGCTCGGTGGCGTACAAGGCCAAGCAACAGAAATCGAAATTGCAGCTAAACGCATTTTATTCTTGCGTGACAAATTAAACCGCATCTTATCCGAAAATACAGGACAACCAATCGAAGTCATTGAGCGCGACACCGATCGCGACAACTTTATGACAGCTGAAAAAGCGAAAGAATACGGTTTAATTGACCGCGTATTAACACGCGTCGATGAAAAATAAAAACAAGGCGGCCTTCCCGCCTTGTTTTTATGCTTCTTTTTGTACATACTCAACAAGTTTGTTTAACGCTTCTTGTTCATCTGATCCATTCGCATAAATGGTGATAACTGCCCCTGTATGAATCGCTAAACTCATTAAACCCATAATGCTTTTTGCATTTACTTTTTTTCCATCTTTTTCGATGTAAATATCGGCTGAAAAACGATTTGCTTCTTGAACAAATAACGCTGCTGGACGCGCTTGCAACCCTGTTTTCAACCGTACTTCCACTTGCTTTTCTACCATTTTGCATTCCTCCCATAGTTCATAAAGATTTATGAAAATCGATCGGCTGACCTGCACGAAGTCGTTCAGCAATTTCATCTAATTTACGCAGGCGATGATTAATACCCGATTTGCTAATTTTCCCACCAGAAACCATTTCTCCAAGCTCTTTAAGCGTCACATCTTGGTATTCAATGCGCAATTTTGCGATCTCGCGAAGCTTTTCGGGGAGCTGATCAAGCCCGATTGTCTCGTCAATATAACGAATGTTTTCCACCTGCCGTAGCGCTGCGCCAATCGTTTTATTTAAGTTCGCTGTTTCACAGTTAACAAGACGATTGACAGAGTTACGCATATCACGCACGATGCGCACATCTTCAAAACGCAATAGCGCTTGATGTGCTCCGATAATGCTTAAAAACTCTGCAATTTTCTCCGCTTCTTTTAAATACGTAATAAACCCTTTTTTTCTTTCTAACGTGCGCGCATGTAAATGAAAATTCGTGTTCATCAGTTCACAAAGCGATTCGTTATGTTCACGATATAATGAAAAAATTTCTAAATGATAAGACGATGTTTCTGGGTTATTAACAGATCCACCCGCTAAAAACGCTCCACGCAAATACGAACGTTTACAACATTTTTTTTGCACGAGTTCTGGCGAAATGACGTGAACAAACGAAAATCCTTCTTCCATAATTTTTAAATCTGATAATAGTTCGTGCGTTCCTTCCACCACCCGTACGATATATACGTTATTTTTCTTTAAACGCATCTTTTTGCGTACAAGCAACTCAACTACTACATCATACCCTTTTTTTAATAACGTATAAATGCGCCGTGCGATTGCGGCATTTTCTGTTTGAATGTTTAGCAACAAACGGCGGTTAGAAAATGAAATGGAACCGTTCATTCGAATTAAAGCAGACAACTCTGCTTTTAAACAACAAGGTTTCACGTCAATACCCGTTAATTCTTTCTTTGTTTCTGATGCAAATGACAACGATCCCACCTCCTATAAATATACGTCGTGCGAAGGAGGTGCTAGAAGCGAAACGAGCAACGCCGCTACTTTTTTCGTATCGTGACGCACCGTTCCATCTCGCTCATCAATGATCGCATCACAAATGACTTGTAAACCGAGCTTCTCTAATTCTTCCATATCACAAATGACCGGTGTCGCCAGTTCTTTCGCATATCGCTCTTTCGTTTCTGGCAAAATAGGCGCATTATTGACAATGATAGCATCTAAAAATGCACAAGTCATATGATCGTACAGCGCTTTTACATGATCGCTCGCCGTATAGTTTAACGTTTCTCCTGCTTGAGTCATGACGTTGCATATATATACTTTTTTCGCCTTTGACTGACATACCTCTTCGCCAATTTTAGGAACGAGTAAGTTCGGTAAAATGCTCGTATATAAACTACCAGGTCCAATCACAATTAAATCTGCCGTTTGTAATTCTGTAATCGTTTCTTCGAGCGGCTCAATATTTGATGGAGTTAAAAATACACGTTTAATTTTTTTTCCGGAATACGGAATTTTTGACTCACCCGATACGATCGTTCCATCTTCCATTTCGGCATGCAAAACAACCCTCTCGTTTGCTGCGGGCAGCACTTTTCCACGCACATTTAACACTTTTCCCATTTCACGAACCGCATGCACGAAATCGCCAGTGATGGCCGTCATCGCTGCTAAAATTAAATTACCAAGCGAATGACCAGATAACCCGTTCCCGTTTTCAAATCGATGTTGGAACAATTCGATAATGAGTGGTTCTACATCGGAAAGAGCTGCAAGTACGTTACGAATATCTCCGGGCGGAGGCATATCCAGTTCATCACGCAATCTCCCCGAGCTTCCGCCATCATCGGCAACGGTGACGATCGCTGTTAAATCAACATCGTATTGTTTCAGCCCCCGGAGCAAAACAGGAAGCCCTGTGCCCCCGCCAATGACAACAATTTTTTTCATCGGTGCGTATCCTTTCTTTTTGCAATATCTCGATGTGATACATGCGTTGTATATTCGTCAGCAAAATAACGCCCGATATACTCCGCTAACGTTACAGAACGATGCTGTCCACCTGTACATCCAATGGCAATGACGACTTGACTTTTTCCTTCTCGCTTATAATGTGGAAGCATAAACGAAAGCAAATCCGTTACTTTTTCAATAAATTTTTGCGTCTCCGTCCACTTCAAAACGTAAGATGATACTTCCTCATCTAGTCCTGTTTTCGGACGCATATGCTCGATATAATGCGGATTCGGTAAAAAACGAACATCAAAGACGAGATCCGCATCAATAGGTAGCCCGTATTTAAAACCAAACGAAACAACATTAACAGAAAAAGTTGTTGTCGAAGGCGTCGCAAACGTTTGAACAATTTTTTCTCGCAGCTCACGCGGTTTTAAGTTGGACGTATCAATAATCATTTGGGCGCGCCCTTTTAATTCTTCTAGTAATTGGCGCTCAAGATTAATCCCTTCGAGCGGCAATCCGCTTGGAGCAAGCGGATGCGAACGGCGCGTCTCTTTATACCGGCTGACAAGTGTCGCATCGTTTGCATCTAAAAATAAAATTTTTGGTGTCACCCACGATGTTTCTGCTAAATCATCGAGCGCTACAAAAAGACGATCGAAAAAATCACGGCTCCGCAAATCCATGACGAGAGCAATTTTATTCATTTTATTTCCTGACTCTCGAATTAATTCAAGAAACTTCGGTAACAACGTCGGTGGCAAATTATCGACACAAAAATAGCCTAAATCCTCAAAACTTTGGATCGCTACCGTTTTTCCCGCTCCTGACATACCTGTAATAATAACCATTTGAACGTGGGCTGAACCCGTACTCATCGTCCTCTCCCCTTTCTTTAACTCGGATCAAGTCGGTAAGACAACAATTCAAATTCCTCTGTATACGTAAACGTGCCATACAGCACTCCTGTCCCTTTTACAGCATAATCGAGAATATGGTAATCGCCCGGCGCCATCGACAACGTTGGAATCTGTTCAATTGGATGCCAAGCGAGCTCCCCTTCTTCACATTGTACTACGTTTTCGCCATCAAAATGTTCCGCAAAAAACGTAAACATCATCCATTCAGAAACGACTTCTTCTCCTCGCTTCATGACAAACGTAAATACCCCTTTTAATTTTGGGTTTTTCAAATAAATACCTGTTTCTTCACGATATTCCCGCAAACAAGCTTCCCGTACTGATTCTCCTTGTTCCATTTTCCCCCCCGGCGCTACCCACCAACCGCGCCGAGGTTTCTTTAACAAAAGAACGTGTCCGTCTTTCACTAATACACAGTTCGTCACTCGTTGCAACGTCCGTTCACCTCAATAATGACTATGTTTTTTTCATTATACTATTTCTTACAAACGGTCACAAAGTATAAATTTTGAAACGTTTTCATCTATGCAATAAAAAGAAAGCACGGGACGAAAGCCCGTGCCAACAAGTATATATAAAAAGGGGGTCAATTACTTACTTTTATCATACTCTTTTATTGTTTCAAGCGTGTTACAGTTCAATTAAAGCCACATTACGTTTTCATTACTGAATGTTAAGCTTTTCCTTTAATTCTTCTACGTAATGTTGTGCGCTTTGTGCCGCAATGCTTCCATCCCCTGTTGCGGTAACAATTTGACGAAGCGACTTTTCACGCACATCCCCTGCTGCAAAAATGCCCGGCACTTTCGTTTCCATTAGTTCATTCGTTTCAATGTAGCCATTCTCGTTCGTAATGCCAAGTGAGGTAAACGGCTTCGTCAATGGAACCATGCCGATGTAAATAAACACGCCATCACACGGGAACTCACGCTCTTCCCCTGTTTGTGTATGAACGAGCGTCACGCTGCCGACACGACCATCTTTTTCGTTAATTTGTTTCACTGTATGATTCCAAATAAAATCAATTTTTTCATTCGCAAACGCTCGTTGTTGTAAAATTTTTTGCGCACGCAACTGATCGCGACGGTGAACGATCGTCACTTTACTTGCAAAACGTGTTAAATACACACCTTCTTCAACGGCTGAATCCCCTCCACCGACAACGACAAGCTCTTTTCCTTTAAAAAATGCCCCGTCACATACTGCACAATATGAAACGCCACGGCCCCCGAGTTCTTTTTCGCCAGGAACGCCAAGCTTTTTATACTCTGCACCTGTCGCAATAATAATTGCACGAGCTTTATATTGTTGGTTGCTCGTTACAACTGTTTTATATTCTTCACCGTCAATCACTTCTTTTACATCACCGTACGCATATTCAGCACCAAATTTTTTCGCATGTTCAAACATTTTCGTTGCGAGCTCTGGTCCAAGAATATGTTCATACCCTGGATAGTTCTCTACTTCCTCTGTATTTGCCATTTGACCGCCAGGAACCCCGCGTTCAAGCATAAGCGTCGATAAATTCGCCCGCGATGTGTACACCGCTGCCGTCATCCCTGCTGGACCTGCACCAATAATAATGACGTCATAAATATTTTCTTGTGACACGTTCTTTTCACCCTTTCTGTATGCATCGCTTTCCACTTTATCATTTCCACATGTCTATCGTAATACACGAAACGAAAAGGGTCTATTAACTTGCTCATTCGTGCCACAGTTTTTTTATAACTTTCACATACTTTCCGATCGTTGCTACTGACACCCCATAACGTTCTGCAAGCATTCGCTGTGTCACCCGTTGACCACGATGTTTGCGAAACATATATTCAAACGCCGCTGCCCATGCCGCATGATTGGAAAATGAAGCAACTTCATTCATCGCCTCGGCAAAAAACGAAAACCAAGCAATATATAAAGGCTCGTATTCAAACCCGTTATGTTGAATAAGCAACGTCACGATGCGATGTGCATCAACAATCGACGTGGTCGCTTGATATTCGCGTCCATATACATAGTCACTCCATTGTTGTAAAAGTGGATGAGACCATGGCTGTTCTGGAAACGGACAATCGTCTGCCACAAACGATTTGCTTATTAAATACAGCGCATACAGGGAAGAGGCGACATTTTTCTTTGCAAATAAGGAATGAATGTGCTCAATCGTCTGCTCACGATAAAACCACGGTTCACTTCCTTTTTTATCCGGATGAAGCGCAATTAATTTTTTCCACATCGACTCCGCTAACATGCGATATCCCATATGATATGCGGCATACGCGTACCAATAATAAAACGGGGCATCCCCCTCAAAGCCGCGACGGTGTAATTGTCGTAACCATCGGAACGCCAAATCGTAACGTCCAACAATCGCAAACGTCACCCCAAGTTTATAGCGATGTTCAAACGAAATCGGATGTACGCGTTGTAACGACTGAATAAGTAAAAATAGTCGCTCCTGCTCTTGTAAATAATACGAAAATACCGCGTCATTACAAAGGGCATGCAAATTTCCGGGATTTTGTTCCAAAATGTATTCGATCGTTTGTTTCGCTTTCCCGACATTTCCTTGATAAAAATAAGCGAGCGCTAAATTGTTGTAAGCTGCCCAATTTTCCGGATGCTCTTTAATCATTTCTTCAAACAAAGTAATCGCTTCTTGAAACTCGCCTTTTTCAAGCAACGTACGAGCCTGTTCTTGCTTCATTAACATATCATCATAATTCAGCCACTCGTCATCTTGTTCAATCGTTAAAATATCTAATAAATCGAGCGTATACTCCGCAAACTCTCCATCTGGTTCGCGCTCCATATACTGCTCAGCATATTTCAGAGCCTCACCAAACAACCCTAAATGAGCATAGTTGTTCGCTAAAAAGTAAAAACATTCCGCTAAATCGTCGTCTTGTTCAATCACACGCAACAACCATTCGTTCGATTGCGCATATTCCCCCAATTCTGACAATACAATCGCCAATTGGCACGCAAATGTGCTTTGTTCTGGCTCAAGTTGCACAGCCCGTTGCAAATACGCTTTCGCTTTACGTAAATCGCGACGACGATAATATGTGACACCTTTATTAAAAAAATACGTACCGTCTTGAATAAACGGAATGACTTTTCCGACCCGTTTTTGCAAATGTTTTTCCATCGAACCCTCCATGTTGAATTCTTTCACCGAAAGAAAGTATACCACATTTTCGCTTCAGAACAACACGGATGGGCAAAAAACCATTATCGATGACGCTCCGCTAATACAGAAAGCACCTCATCAAGCGACACGCGTTGTTCGCGCAACAAGACAAGCAAATGATACAATAAATCGGCCGCTTCCCAACGCAATTCTTCTTTTGAACGGTTTTTTGCGGCAATGATGACTTCTGCGGCTTCTTCCCCAACTTTTTTGGCGATTTTATCGATTCCTTTATCAAATAAATATGTTGTATACGACCCTTCTGGCCGTTTGGCTTCGCGTTCTGCTATGATCGACTCTAGCACGTTTAAAATTGCAAAACGATCCGGCTTGGCAACTGGTTTTTCATCGCTTAAACGGCGATGAAAACAAGAATACTCTCCTGTATGGCATGCAGGCCCCTTGGGCTCAACAAGAACAAGAAGGGCATCTGCATCACAATCATAACGAATATCTACAACGTTTTGTACGTTTCCGGACGTTTCTCCTTTATGCCATAACTGTTGCCGCGAGCGGCTATAAAACCATGTTTCTTTCGTTTCTAACGTCTTTTGCAGCGATTGCTCGTTCATATAAGCTAACGTCAACACTTCTTTACTATGCGCATCTTGTACGATCGCCGGCACAAGCCCTTGTTCATTAAATCGAACCTCTTTTACGTTCATCGGACGTTTACCCCCTGTTCGCGCACGTATTGTTTCACTTGCTGGACGGATGTTTCTTGATAATGAAAAATGGAGGCGGCTAATGCTGCATCTGCTTGAGCGGTTTGAAACACATCAACAAAATGTTGGGCGCACCCAGCCCCTCCTGATGCAATAACAGGAACAGAAACAGCTTCACTTACTCGTTTCGTCAACACCAAATCAAAACCGTCTTTTCCACCGTCACGATCCATGCTCGTTAATAAAATTTCTCCTGCTCCACGTTTGACAGCCTCTTTCGCCCATGCAACGACTTCCCAATCCGTCGGACAACGACCGCCATGCGTGTAGACGCGCCATGATTGCATCGTTTCATCATACTTCGCATCAATCGCCACAACGATACATTGTGAACCAAAAAAATTCGCTCCTTCCGTAATTAGCTCTGGGCGTAATAGCGCAGCCGTATTGACCGACACCTTGTCCGCACCAGCGCGCAAAATCGTTTTCATATCTTCCAATGTGCTAATTCCGCCCCCGACCGTAAACGGAATGGCTAGCTGAGCAGCAACACGGCGCACGACGTCTACCATCGTTTTTCTTCCTTCATGTGATGCTGAAATATCTAAAAAAACAAGCTCGTCAGCTCCTTGTTCATCATATGCACGCGCGAGCTCAACCGGATCACCTGCATCGCGCAACGAAACAAATTGCACACCTTTCACGACGCGACCATCTTTCACGTCTAAACAAGGAATAATGCGTTTTGTAATCATTGTTCCACCGCCTTTAACGCTTCAGCAACGGTAAACTTCCCTGTATATAACGCTTTACCAACAATCGCTCCAGCCACGCCTTCATTTTCGAATTGCTTTAAGGCGTGTAGATCATCGAGCGAGCGAATGCCGCCAGAAGCAATGACACGTTTGTTCGTCGTCTGAGCTAGGCGAACAACCGCCTCCATATTTGGACCGGATAACATCCCGTCTGTCGCGATATCTGTAAAAATAAATGTTTCTGCACCCGCTTCCGCCAGCTGTTTGCCAAGCTCTACTGCTTCAATCGTTGACGTATGCGTCCAGCCTTCTGTCGCAACAAACCCGTTTTTCGCATCAATGCCGATGACAATGCGTTCACCGTACGTGCGAAGCATCGCTTTCACAAACGAAGGATTCGAAATCGCAGCGCTCCCCAAAATGACGCGCGATACACCCCGTTCGAGGTAATATGCCACGTCTTCCTCTGTACGAATACCACCGCCAATTTGGACGTTCACCGAAAGCGTCTTTACTACTTCGATGACGAATGCGTCATTCACCCGTCTGCCTTCTTTTGCTCCATCTAAATCGACCATATGAATCCATGTCGCGCCTTGCGAAACAAATGAACGCGCCATCTCAACTGGCGAATGCCCATACACCGTTTCTTGATCATAATCCCCTTGCACGAGACGAACGCACTTCCCGTTGCGCATATCAATCGCTGGATAAATAGTAAACATTACCTTCCCTCCTTTTCTACAATTCTCGCATAATTTTGTAAAAGACGCATACCGAGTGCCCCACTTTTCTCCGGATGAAATTGCGTCCCAAATACCGTTCCACGTCCAACGACCGCAGGAACTTCTACATCATATTGCGCACTTGCTAGCACAACGGTTCGATCATCTGTTTGTACATAATACGAGTGAACAAAATATACATGCCCCCGTTCAACGCCATCAAAAAGGGGAGACGATTGATGGAAAGCAAGCTCATTCCATCCCATATGCGGCACTTTATATCGTTTTCCTTCTTTTGTCATGCCCGTAAAGCGAACGACACGCCCTGGGAGCAACTTTAGCCCAGCCGTCAAACCGTTTTCTTCACTTTCTTCAAACAACAACTGCATGCCTAAACAAATGCCAAGAAGCGGCTTGCCTGCTGCAACTTGTTCGTGAATAAACGAGTCCAACTTCGTTTCCGTTAACATGTGCATCGCATCTTTAAATGAACCAACACCAGGCAAAATGAAACCATCTGCTTGACTCAACTTGTTTTGATCGCTTTCAACGATATACGGCACGTTTAACCGTTCTAACGCTTTGCTGACGCTATATAAATTGCCCATGCCATAATCAATAATGCCGATCATTTATAACATTCCCTTCGTTGACGGTACAGATTTGACGCGTGGATCGATCATTGTTGCCTCATCAAGCGCACGCGCAAGTGCTTTAAACACCGCCTCAATCATATGGTGCGTATTGTGACCGTAATGAATGATGACATGCACATTCATTCGCGCTTCTAACGCTAGTTTCCATAAAAATTCATGTACAAGCTCGACATCAAACGTTCCTACTTTTTGGCTCGGAAACTCCCCACGAAACTCAAGATGCGGGCGATTGCTCACATCGATGACGACTTGCGCAAGCGCATCATCCATCGGAACGAACGCATTTCCGTATCGTCTAATTCCTTTTTTATCACCGAGTGCTTGGCGAATTGCTTGTCCTAAACAAATGCCGATATCTTCTGTCGTATGATGGTCGTCAATATGTGTATCCCCTTTGGCGTGGACGGACAAATTAAAATGTCCGTGCTTTGTAAATAAATCAAGCATATGTGTTAAAAACGGCACACCCGTTTCCAACTCCGCTTTTCCTTCTCCATCCACCGCAAACGTAAGCTCAATTTGTGTTTCATTTGTCGCTCGTTGAATGGTTGCTGTTCGCATTATTTTCCTCCCCTTTTCAACCGTTCCTCTACTGCTCGTGCATGTGCTTCAAGCCCTTCTAGTCGTGCAAACGCCGCAATTTTTGCCGCATGTTGTTGCCAAGCTTGCTCGCTATAAAAAATGATGCTTGATTTTTCATAAATGCCTCAACTGTTAGCCCAGACGAAAAACGAGCGGTCCCATTTGTCGGCAACACATGATTTGTTCCTGCAAAATAATCTCCTACCGGTTCAGAACTGTACGGGCCTAAAAAGATCGCTCCTGCATGTCGAATGTCACTTAATATTTCAAACGGCTCTGCCGTCATCACTTCTAAATGTTCAGGCGCTAATTCGTTCACAACATCAATCGCCTGTTTCATCGTATCAGTTACGTAAATGGCGCCATATTCATTGATCGCTTTTTGGGCAATTTCTTTTCTTGGAAGGGTAACAAGCTGTTTTTCCACCTCTTCCTCTACCTTTAAAGCAAGTTGTAAAGACGGTGTCACCAATATACTTACCGCCCGCTCATCATGTTCTGCTTGCGATAATAAATCGGCGGCAATTTCGTTCGGTTTGGCTGTTTCATCAGCGAGCACAACAATTTCACTCGGTCCCGCAATCATATCAATATCGACTTGACCGAACACTTCCCTTTTGGCAAGTGCGACGTAAATGTTTCCAGGCCCAAAAATTTTATCGACCGGCTCGATCGTCTCCGTACCGTATGCTAATGCAGCGATCGCTTGAGCACCGCCTACTTTATATATTTCTTGCACACCGAGTTCACACGCCGCAACAAGCACCGCCGCTGGCAACGTGCCTCGTTCATTTGGTGGAGAAACGATGACGATGCGTTTCACTCCAGCCACTTGTGCAGGAATGACATTCATAAGCACCGAAGACGGATAAGCCGCTGTCCCACCCGGCACATATAACCCGACTGCATCAAGCGGGGTAACTTTTTGTCCGAGAATCGTTCCATCGTCACGCGTCATAAACCATGATGTCGCACGTTGACGTTCGTGATATTCGCGAATGTTTTGTGCCGCCTCGCGAATAATTTGAACGATGTTTTCATCCACAAGCCAATACGCCTCTTCAATTTCTTCTTGTGTAACAGCAAGCGTATGAAGTGAAATGCCGTCAAACATTTCCGTATATTTTTTTAACGCCGCATCCCCGTTGTTGCGCACGTCATCAATGATTCGCTTTACCGCTTGTCGTTGCTCTTCCGTCCCATTTTCAATCGTCCGTCGAAGCGATACAACTCCTTGTACACGTTCAATTTTCATCGTTTTCCCCCACTTTCTCGATCGCGTACGTTAAACGATCAACCATTCGTTCAATCGCCCGATCTTGCATGCGATAACTCACTGGATTGACAATAAAACGCGATGTCACATCAACAATTCGTTCGAGCTCAACAAGCCCATTTTCTTTTAACGTTCGCCCTGTCGAAACAATGTCGACAATTCGTTCCGCTAAACCGATAAGCGGTGCTAATTCAACAGACCCATTTAGTTTAATAATTTCTACTTGTTCCCCTTGTTCGCGAAAATAGGTCGATGCAATATTTGGATATTTTGTCGCCACCCTTGGCGCAATCGGATGAACGTGCGTATTCGGAAGTCCTGCCACCGCCAAATAGCAAGGGCTAATGCGCAAATCTAACATTTCATACACATCGCGCTCTTCTTCAAGGAGCACATCTTTACCGGCAATGCCAACATCTGCGACCCCATGTTCGACATATGTGACAACATCCATCGGCTTCGCCAAAATAAAACGCAGCTGCTCACTTGGCACGTCAATCATTAGTTTTCGAGAATGTTCTAAATCATCGGGAATGTCATAACCTGCTTGTTTTAACAAAGCAAGCGCCTCTGAAAAAATACGACCTTTTGGCATCGCAACCGTCAGCATGATTGTTCATCCTTTCCGCGTTTCCCTAATACGTACTCTACATCGTCAAATGATGCAGTAAATTGATCCATATCTCCTACACCAGCAACGTGTTGCAATACAACTTTTTCCCCTTTTTTTCTCATTTCCGCAGCTTTCGCATACGCCTCCGCAAAACGTTCTTGACTAAAAATCATGCACGTCGTCTTTTCTCTACGGTGTTGCTCACCAATCGCCTCCATTAAATGATCTAAACGGACGCTAAATCCCGTCGCAGGCGATGGACGATGGAATTTTCCTAACAATTCATCATATCGACCGCCATTTCCGAGCAAAAATCCAACGTTCTTCGCATACACTTCAAAAAGGACGCCAGTATAGTAACTCATATGGCTGACTAAGCTCATGTCTAATTTCACCATATCTATAACGCCGTATTGTTCGATGTACGTCCACAATTGTTCTAATTCATCCAATGCTTGTCGCTCCGCTTCTGTCATCGCATATGATCTCGCTTCCCCTATAGCTTTTTCTCCACCTCTTAACGTTAATAAACGTAAAAGACGATCCTGGTCAATCGAGGAAAGCGGCAACGATTTGACGTGTTCACGATAACCGACATAATTTTTTTCATATAAAAAGCGACGCAACGTTTCTACTCGTTGTTCTTGGCGCAAAATATCAAAAAACAACGCATCCACATAACCAATATGACCGATTGTCACCGTAAAATCGCGCAATCCTGCCCGCTTTAAAGCAAAAATCATTAAACTGATCACTTCTGCATCAGCATACATCGTACCGTCACCAATATATTCCACTCCCACTTGCTCAAACTCTGCCGGTCTCCCGCCTTCACGCTGCTGAGCACGAAACACATTTGCTGCATACGCTAAACGAAGCGGACACCCTTCTTTATATAATTTCGATGCCGCTAAACGCGCAATGGGCGCGGTCATATCTGGGCGCAACACGAGCGTATGCCCTTCCCGATCAAGCAATTTAAATAATTGCTGATCTAAAATGGCAGAAGCAGCTCCAACCGTTTCGTCATATTCTAACGTCGGCGTTTCAATAAACGAATATCCCCACGTTTCCATTTCTGCCATCATCGCTTCCCGCAACGTTCGTTTCGTTTTATATACATCAGGTAGCGTATCTCGCATGCCGAGCGGTTTCTCAAACATAAATACTCTCATTTTCGTCCCGTCCTTCTTTTACTTTAGTTCGCTAATATATTAGCAAAGTAAAGTTTGTTATTTGTAGTTTACTCCCCATTTTTCATTTCGTCAACTACAAACTCATTCGATTTTTTTCGACTTCATTCCTTTTTATTCATAAAAAAAAAAACGCCTTAGCGTTCGCTAAGACGAATGATTTGCATCGGATTGCCGCCGACAAATGCACCAGCTGGTACATCACGATGCACGAGCGTTCCTGCGGAAACAACAGCACGATCCCCGATCGTCACCCCTGGCAAAATCGTTGAATTGGCTCCAATCATAACGTCGTTTCCAATAATGACATCCCCAAGCCGATATTCGTTCACTAAATATTCATGTGCTAAAATGGTCGTATTGTAACCAATAATCGTGTTGTTGCCGATGCGAATTTTTTCCGGAAACAAAATATCTGGCATCACCATAAACGCAAGTGCTGTATGCTGGCCAATGTCCATCCGTAAAAACGTGCGATATAGCCAGTTTTTCAACGGAAAAAATGGAGTATAGCGCCCGATCAAAATGACGATGACATTTTTCAATACTTTCCAAAACGAAACGGTTCGATATAGTTGCCACAAAGAGTTCGTTCCAGTTACAACATAGCGTTCGGTTTTTCTCAACGCGATGTCACC
Organism: Anoxybacillus flavithermus; assembly: GCA_002243705.1. Lineage (GTDB taxonomy): Bacteria > Bacillota > Bacilli > Bacillales > Anoxybacillaceae > Anoxybacillus > Anoxybacillus flavithermus. The sequence goes on along the minus strand of CP020815.1, from coordinate 855,485 downwards.
CCTAAAATGCTTAATAAATCGCTCATTTTTTCAAGCATAAAGTCTGGTTCGTATGTGGCTAAATGTTCGCGCCCTTTGATCGTCCAAGCAACTCCCGCCGTTTTCGTTCCCGCATGCTTTCCTGCTAAAATGTCATGGTGGTTATCGCCGACCATTAACGTTTCTTCCGGTTTTGCCTGTAAACAAGCGAGCGCCTTTTCAATCGGCTCCGGATGCGGTTTTGCATGCTCGACGTCATCAAGCGTAATCACACATTTGAAAAACGAGTCTAACTTTGTTAACTTCAATCCCATATTGACCGTATGGCGAATTTTTGTTGTGACAATGCCAAGTTTAAATCCTTTTTCATGCAGCGTTTGTACAGTATCATATACCGTTTCGTATTCTTTCACTAACGCATCGTGATGTGCATGATTAAACGCCCGATACGTTTCAATCATTTCATCAACGCGCTCTGGATCAATCGCTTCAAACGTATCACGCAATGGCGGGCCAATAAAGGCGAGCACATCTTCGCGCGTATATTGATTTGGATAATAATGATTGAGCGTATGCAAAAACGATTCAATAATTAAATCGTTCGTATTAATGAGCGTTCCATCTAAATCAAACAAAATGGTATTAATATTCATATGCTGCTTCCTTTCTTTTTCGATGTTCTATTCGGCTCCAAATAAAACTGAGCGTGGCCGTTAGTAAAATAGCCGTCGCAAGACGAATAACGAGAAGCGGCCAGACGGGAATGCCAAGCGGCACAAACAATAGCGTATCTTCTACAACCGCATGGCACGCCACTAAAAATAAAAACGTCAACGTTAAATCTTTTTTAGATACCCCGTCTTCTTTCACCGCTTGAATCATGACACCAGCCCCGTAAGCAAGACCGAACAATAAGCCTGCTGCCATCGTAAGCGAGGCGTTTTCACGAATGCCAAGCAAGCGAGCAAATGGCGATAGCCACTTCGAAAACGTATCCAGCCACTTTAATTCTTTTAACACTTGGATCGCAATCATAAGCGGAATAATGATCAACGCAAGCTGTCCAATGCCGTATAACGCTTTTTCGATTCCTGTCCAAATGATTTCTCCCCACGTATGAGGCACTGTTGAAGATTGCGGCATAAGTCCGTATTTCGCCATTTGTTGTCCGCCATCCCATAAAACGTGAATGAGCCAAGCCGCACTAAACGCTAGCCCGACCCGAACCGCAACCGTCCACCAAACACGAACACCGACTTGCGCGGCAACCGCAGACTCAACGAGCATATTGTGCGAAAACGACAACATAACAGCTAAAATAAACACTTCTTTCACTGTCAAATCCATCGTTAACATCGCACCAATGCCTGCGTATAAATTTAAAAAATTGCCGAGCACTAAAACGACCGCAGCATCTCCCGGCAAACCGATCCATCGCATCATTGGGGTTAACACATTTGTCATCCACGGCAAAACAGGGGAGTATTGTAAAAGTGTCACAATGACCGTAATCGGAAAAATCACTTTTCCGAGCGTCCACGTCGTTTTTAATCCAACAAGCAATCCCCTTTGAAGCACGTTGTCCCCTCCCCCCTTCATTTAATCGTTGTACCGCTCATTTGCTAAACCGCGCATACGACGCACAACAATCATCATGACCGCAAATACAACAAGCAAAGCTGAGATAAACTGCGCCATGCGAATCGTTTCTGTTAACATTAAACTATCTGTTCGCAACCCTTCAATGAAAAAGCGCCCGATCGAATACCAAATGATGTACGTGAAAAACAATTCTCCTCGTCGCAAATTTCTTCTCCGCAACGCAAGTAAAACGAGAAACCCAAGCACATTCCATAACGATTCGTATAAAAACGTCGGATGATAATATTGTCCTTGTATGTACATTTGATTAATCATCCAATCCGGCAAATGCAAACTTTCTAAAAACGCACGCGATACAGGTCCGCCGTGCGCTTCTTGGTTCATAAAATTGCCCCAACGACCAATCGCTTGCCCTAAAATAATGCTTGGTGCCGCAATATCAGCTAGTTTCAAAAACGACAGGTGGCGTTTTTTCGCAAAAATGATACCTGTCACAATGGCACCAATTAAACCGCCATGAATCGCCAACCCGCCATGCCAAATTTGTGGAATTTCGCTTATATGTTGCGAATAATAGTCCCATTGAAAAATAACGTAATACGCTCGTGCACATACAATCGCAATCGGCACAGCAATTAACACAAGATCAACAAACGTTTCCTTTCTTATTCCTAACCGCTCGCTTTCTCGTGTCGCGAGCCAAAGACCAAGCAAGACGCCTGTCGCAATAATGACACCGTACCAATAAATTGTAATTGGTCCAAGTTGAAAAAAGACGCGATCCAGCGGTTCAATATGCAACAACATCAACACTCATCCTCTCATTCATAATCGTGCCCCGCATCGCCAATCGCATCCGCCAACCGCGCGGAAAATTCTTCCGCTGCATTGACACCCATGCGCTTTAAGCGGAAATTCATCGCTGCGATTCGATAATGACCGCTAAATTTCGTCCGGGACGAACAGGAATCGTTAATTTCGTCACTTCCGTATCAATAATTTTTACCTTTTCTTCTTCCAAACCGAGACGATCGTACTGTTTGTTTGGATCCCATAACTCTAAATCAATAATAAGGGAAATGCGCTTATGCGGACGCACTGCTCCTGCCCCAAATAACGTCATGACGTTAATAATGCCGAGTCCGCGAATTTCAAGCAAATGTTCAATGAGCTCTGGTGCGCTACCAATAAGCAAATTTTCATCCTCTTGGCGAATTTCGACACAATCATCTGCCACGAGACGATGTCCGCGCTTCACAAGCTCAAGCGCCGTCTCGCTTTTTCCGACGCCGCTTTTTCCTGTAATAAGTACACCGACGCCGTACACATCAACGAGCACACCGTGCACAGCTGTTGTCGGTGCGAGTTTACTTTCTAAATAGTTTGTGAGCCGGCTCGCTAAACGCGTCGTTTTCATCGTTGAGCGCATGACAGGCACTTCTCTTTTTTCCGATGCCTCAATAAGCTCTTTTGGTACGTCTAGTCCACGTGAAACGATAATCGCAGGTGTAATATCCGTACATAACTTTTCCATACGCAATCGTTTTTCTACGGGCGTTAATCGTTCAAAAAAAGATAGTTCGGTCATGCCGAGCAACTGTACCCGCTCAGCAGGATAATATGCAAAATAACCAGCCATTTCAATGCCCGGACGGGATAAATCACTCGTTGTAATCGGGCGATGAATCCCCTCTGCCCCGCTTACAAGTTCAAATTGAAACTCATCGATTAAATCTTTTGTCCGTACTTTTGGCACATGAACCCCCTCCTTTTTTCTCATTGTAACACTTTCCCGTCAAAATAAAAACGCTCACGCACGAAGCGGAACGTTTTAGTTTTCTTTTCGTACTGACTCAATGAGTAAATGAAAAAGTGAGATCGCAAGCGACGCAAATAACGCGTTGCTAAAGCCACCAATGTCAAACGAACTGCCCATGAGCGAAGCTGTCATTGCTAGCGTCATTGCGTTAATGATGAATAAAAATAATCCGAACGTCAATACAGTGACAGGAAGCGTCAGTAAAATAAGCAACGGTCGAACGAACGTATTGAGAAAAGACAAAAGAACGCTTGCAACGAGCGCTGCACCAACGCTTGATAAATAAATCGAATCAAAATACCCAGCTAACGCTAATAATAAAACGGCGTTAATCACTATATGTGCTAGCCATTTCATATGACGTTCTCCTCACTCGGAATAATAAATACGGCAAGCGCGTATAAAAGCGCAAACGGCATGATGCCAGTAATTAATAATAATGCGACAAACAATAAACGTACAACCGTAGCGTCCATATTCATATAAGCGGCTAATCCGCTTAATACACCCGCAATCATGCGATCATGGCGAAGCCTTACAAGCTTTTTCATTCGTACATCCCTCCCGATTGTTGTAACACTTGAATTCCTTTAATAATATTCCAAACAATAACGACAACATGTGCAATGCCTCCGATCACAATGCCGATAAACGGAAGACCGATCCATCCATCTACTCCTGCGATGGCAAACAACATAAACAACCCACCCGTTATAATGACAATCGCAATAGGGATGAGATGAGATAAAAACGATTTTTTCGCATGTTCTTTCACTCGTTCATCTTTCGCAATAAAATAAACAATAATTGGAAATAAAAACGGAGCAAAAAATACACTGAAATAGCATAACGCCGCAAGCAACTTATTCCCTTCCATCCAAATCATCTCCTTTTTCCTTTACTTATACATACGATTGTCGAAAAGGAAAGTTTCGTATAAAAAAAGCCGAGCGCATTATACGCTCGGTATACGTTGGCGCATGCGTTCACGATCACGTGCCAAAATTGGCTGCAAATACTTCCCGGTATACGATCGCTCGACTTGCGCTACTTGTTCTGGCGTACCTACCGCAACGATTTGTCCGCCCCCATCGCCGCCTTCTGGTCCAAGATCAATAATATAGTCTGCCGTTTTAATGACGTCTAAGTTATGTTCGATGACAAGCACCGTATCTCCTTGTTCAACAAGCCGTTGTAAAACATGTAATAAACGCGCAATATCATCCACATGCAAGCCCGTTGTCGGTTCGTCTAAAATGTATAACGTTCTTCCTGTTGAACGACGATGCAACTCAGATGCTAGCTTTACCCGTTGCGCCTCGCCACCGGAAAGCGTTGTGGCTGGCTGCCCGAGTTGCATATAGCCGAGTCCGACGTCGTAAAGTGTTTGCAACTTTCGTTTAATTTTCGGGATGTTTTCAAAAAACGTCAACGCTTCTTCTACTGTCATATCGAGCACTTCAGCGATATTTTTATCTTTATATTTCACTTCCAACGTCTCGCGATTATATCGTTTACCGTGGCATACTTCACATGGCACGTACACGTCCGGCAAAAAGTGCATTTCAATTTTAATAATCCCATCACCTCGGCACGCTTCACAACGACCGCCTTTCACATTGAAGCTAAATCGTCCTTTTTGATATCCACGCATTTTCGCTTCATTTGTCGTCGCAAACAAATCGCGAATATCATCAAACACACCCGTATACGTCGCCGGATTCGAGCGCGGTGTTCGGCCGATTGGCGACTGGTCGATGTCAATCACTTTATCTAAATAATGAATGCCGCGAATGTCTGTATGCTCTCCCGGCTTTACTTTTGCATGATGTAACTTTTGCGCTAACGCCTTATGCAAAATTTCATTAATGAGCGTACTTTTTCCCGAACCGGATACCCCCGTCACCGCAACAAATAGTCCGAGCGGAATGCGAACATCGACGTTTTTTAAGTTGTTTTCCCGTGCTCCAACGACTTCAAGCCAACGACCGTCTGGCTCTCTTCGTTCAGTCGGGAGCGGAATAAACTTTTTCCCTGATAAATATTGACCGGTTAATGAATGTGGGTCGTCCATCACTTGTTCAGGTGTACCTGCAGCGACGACTTCTCCTCCGTGCGCTCCTGCTCCCGGCCCGATGTCAATTAAATAATCTGCCGCAAGCATCGTATCTTCATCGTGTTCGACGACGATGAGCGTATTTCCTAAATCACGCATGTTTTGCAACGTCGCAATTAACCGATCGTTATCACGTTGATGAAGTCCGATCGACGGTTCATCTAACACGTATAATACACCGGTTAACCGCGATCCGATTTGCGTCGCTAATCGAATACGTTGCGCTTCTCCACCTGACAATGTACCTGCCGCACGATTTAACGTTAAATAATCGAGCCCAACATTTTTTAAAAAGCCGAGTCGCTCAACAATTTCACGTAAAATGAGATGAGCGATTTTTTGTTCTTTTTCCGTTAGCTGAAGCGTTTCAAAAAACGTCAGCGCTTCGTTCACCGACATCGCCGTCACTTCGCCGATATGTTTGCCGCCAACGAAAACCGCTAAACTTTCTTTTTTCAATCGGTTGCCATGACACGTCGGACACGGCTGTTCGGTCATATATTTTTCCATTTGTTCACGCACGTAATCGGACGTCGTTTCACGATAGCGGCGTTCAACGTTGCGCACGACCCCTTCAAATTCCACATACGTTTCGCGCACGTGACCGAAGTCGTTTTCATAGCGGAAATATATTTTCTCTCCATTTGATCCGTACAATAAAACATCGAGCTGTTGTTTTGGCAATTGCTTCACAGGCACGTCCATATCGATGCCGTAATGACGGCATGCTGTCTCTAACAGTTGTGGATAATATTGCGAGCTTTGCGGCTCCCATGGCGCAAGCGCATGTTCCCGAAGCGTCAACTCTTTATTTGGAATGACTAAATCGAGATCGACTTCCAACTTTGCCCCTAACCCGTCGCACGATGGACACGCACCGTACGGGCTGTTAAACGAAAATAAACGCGGCTCTAGTTCACCGATTGAAAAACCGCAGTGCGGACAAGCGTGATGTTCACTAAATAACAACTCTTCTTGTCCGATGACATCGACGAGCACTTTACCGTCCGCAAGCTTCAACGCCGCTTCAAGCGAATCAGCCAGGCGCGACTGAATACCTTCTTTCATGATGATGCGGTCGATGACGACTTCGATCGAATGCTTCTTATTTTTTTCAAGTACGATGTCTTCTGATACATCGCGCAATTCCCCATCAACCCGAACGCGCACATATCCTTGTTTTTTTATTTCTTCTAACGTTTTCACGTGCGTTCCTTTTCGTCCAGACACAATCGGAGCTAAAATTTGCATTTTTGTCCGCTCTGGATATTGCATGAGACGGTCGACCATTTGTTCAATTGTTTGCGATGTAATTTCGATGCCGTGTGTTGGACAAACAGGGCGACCGATGCGCGCAAACAATAAGCGCAAGTAATCGTAAATTTCTGTGACTGTTCCAACGGTTGATCGTGGGTTGCGACTTGTCGTTTTTTGATCGATTGAAATGGCAGGTGACAAACCTTCAATCGAATCGACATCTGGTTTATCCATTTGCCCTAAAAATTGACGGGCGTATGCCGACAACGATTCAACATACCGCCGCTGTCCTTCTGCATAAATCGTATCAAATGCAAGTGATGATTTGCCCGATCCAGATAATCCCGTCAACACGACGAGCTTGTTGCGCGGAATGACGACATCAATATTTTTTAAATTGTGTGCTCGTGCACCTTTGACGACGATATGATCCATTCGTTACACCTCAGCTTTCAATTGTAAAATGAGATCGCGCAGTTCTGCCGCACGTTCAAAATGAAGCGCTTTTGCAGCTTCTTTCATTTCTTGTTCAAGTTGGGCGATGAACGCAACACGCTCTTCTTTTGATAAATGACGAACATCTTTCGTTTCATACGTTTCTTTTTCTTCCGCGGCAAATGTCGCACGAATGACATCTGGAATGTCTTTTTGAATCGTTTTCGGTACGATGCCATGCTCGCGATTATACGCTTCTTGAATCGCGCGACGTCGCTTCGTTTCATTGATCGCAATTTCCATCGACTTCGTGATCGTATCGGCATACATAATGACGTGACCGTTAGCGTTGCGCGCCGCTCGTCCGATCGTTTGAATAAGTGAACGCTCAGAACGTAAAAAGCCTTCTTTATCCGCATCTAAAATGGCGACAAGCGATACTTCTGGAATATCAAGCCCTTCTCGCAATAAGTTAATGCCGACGAGCACATCATATTTTCCTAATCGTAAATCACGAATAATTTCAATTCGCTCAAGCGTTTTAATTTCTGAATGCAAATATGCCACTTGAATGCCAATATCTTTTAAGTAATCGGTTAAGTCTTCCGCCATTTTTTTCGTCAACGTCGTCACAAGCGTTCGTTCTTTACGAGCGATGCGTTTTTGAATTTCATCGACTAAATCGTCAATTTGTCCCGCAATTGGCCGTACGTCGATCGTCGGATCAAGCAACCCTGTCGGACGAATAATTTGCTCGACGACTTCTGGACAATGTTCAAGCTCATACGGACCTGGTGTCGCAGATACGTAAATGACTTGATTGACTTTTTGTTCAAATTCTTCAAACGTCAATGGACGGTTATCTAACGCCGACGGCAAACGGAAGCCATGTTCGACAAGCACTTCTTTTCTCGCTTTGTCGCCGTTATACATGCCACGAATTTGCGGCAATGTCACATGCGATTCGTCGATGACAATTAAAAAGTCGTCAGGAAAATAGTCTAATAATGTATAAGGCGTCGAACCCGGTGGACGCAACGTTAAATGGCGGGAATAGTTTTCAATGCCTGAACAAAAGCCCATTTCTTTCATCATTTCAATATCGTAGCGCGTCCGTTGTTCTAACCGTTGCGCTTCAAGCAATTTTCCTTGCTCACGCAACTCATGAAGCCGTTCTTCTAATTCCTTTTCAATATTTTCGATGGCTAGCTTCATTTTCTCTTCACGCGTGACGAAGTGCGATGCTGGGAAAATCGCCACATGTTCTCGCTCTGCCATCACATGCCCCGTCAATGCATCTACTTCGCGAATGCGCTCAATTTCGTCACCAAAAAACTCAATGCGAATGCAATGCTCATCACGTGACGCAGGGAAAATTTCAACGACATCTCCGCGCACGCGAAACGTTCCGCGGCGAAAATCAATATCGTTTCGTTCATATTGGATGTCGACAAGGCGACGAAGCAAATGATCCCGCTCGATTTCCATGCCGACACGAAGCGAAACGACAAGTTCGCGATATTCTTCAGGCGAACCTAACCCATAAATACATGAAACGCTCGCGATAATAATGACATCGCGTCGTTCAAATAGCGCTGAAGTAGCCGAATGGCGTAATTTATCAATTTCATCGTTAATGCTTGCATCTTTTTCAATGTACGTATCCGTCTGCGGCACATACGCTTCCGGCTGATAATAATCATAGTAGCTGACAAAGTATTCAACAGCATTGTTAGGAAAAAATTGTTTAAACTCGCTATATAGCTGCCCCGCTAACGTTTTATTATGAGCGATGACGAGCGTTGGTTTATTGACTTGTTGAATGACATTAGAAATCGTAAACGTTTTACCTGTTCCTGTTGCTCCAAGCAATGTTTGATGCTTTTTCCCTTGCTGAATCCCTTCGACAAGCTTCGCGATCGCTTTCGGCTGATCACCTTGCGGCTTATAAGCGGATACTAATTGAAATGTGTCCACAATCGTCCCTCCACTTCATTTCTACTTCGTATTGTACCACATAAAGAAAGCGAAAAGCGAAAAATACGAACAAATATTCTATGAAAAAACCTGCCCATTTGGACAGGTTTACGATTGCTTTTGTTTCTCCACCATGTGTTTTGCATATAAAAATCCGACAATAAGTGATGCCAAATCGGCTGCAATTTCGTACAATTGGTCGGTATATCCTTTCACATACGACGCAATTAGTAATGCAGCCGTAAGCAGTGTGCCGACATAATGGTTATACGTCACTCTTGTAAACAAAATCACTAACAATGCCGGTACAATTAATGCTAATACAAACCACATACTATCCCTCATCTCTTACGAATAACAGTCCAAGCTCGTGATGTTCGCCTTCAAATAAAGCTGTTTGTGCAAAGCGAACTTCTCCGCTTTCGTCCAATACTTCTAGCTTACAAAACGCACGGTTTTGTTGCAATGCTGCGTAAAATTCGTCTTCTGTTGCCACAGGTGTACCGTTTACCTTCACGATCACTTCCCCAACCGAAAGCGCCATTTTATGCGCTGGCGTGTCAGGCAACACTCCTAAAATCACAAGTCCATTCGTTCGCTTTGTAAAATAGGGTGGGAATTTTTGTTCATACAACTTCGCTGATAAGGCAATCCACTCTCTCCATACGATTGCTACAACAGCACTAACGATCGCGAGTGGATTAAACCAATAACTACCGATAGCCAATAAACTGACAACTGATGCTAACCAACCGATACGTCTTGCTGTCCATTTCGTCAAATGAACAGGCATTCCCGTTTGTACGCGTTGAGAAAAACCGAGTAAAAACGGTACTAGCACAAACGAATATGCGTCACCACCTGCAATGATCGGCCACCAAGCAGCAAACGATTGCACACCATCTCCTGGTACAGGAATCATTAATGGAACAATCCAAAGCCGTTGAACAACTTGCTCACCGATCGTAAGCCCTCGCTTACTCGTCACAAGTTGCGGAGAGCTGAGTTCTGCTCCTTCACGGTGAACGAGCCACGTTTCAATAAACAAAAGCAACCCCATAAGAAGCGCTAAGGCGGTTACACTCGTTTGTGCGACGTGTGGGAAGAAACGAACAAAAAACGGCTGTGCCCACTTCATTTGCGCCAAAAAACTAACGGTAAATATAACGATGCTCCCTACATATGCAGGTGATAACAATCGAAGCTGCATAAAAAAACTACATATGATCGTCACCATTGCCCAAAAGACGAGCGTATCGTTTGGAAGCACAATCCCTGCCCCAACAGTCACAATTGAAAAAATGAGTGCGAACCAGCTACGTGAACGAATGAGCGCACGCCACTCACGCGATGTTCGGTAGACGCGCGTATGAAAATGTCGTCTTTCCCTTTGTACACGACGCCAACCAATAAACAACGCAAAGATGAACGCATAATATAGTAAAGGTTGCAACCAAAACGTTCCGAACGCCTGCAGCGACGTCCATCCCCATACTTCCATTTCCATCATCTCCATTTTTTCCGATCCTCTATGTTGTATTGTAACAAATTTCAAACGGTTATGGTTGACGAAAATCCACTTTCTTTGACGAATGAACACTAGTTTTGTCAATAAGCAAGGAATTTTATAAAACATGTCTAACTTTTTTCTTAACATGATCGGAAGGGGCGTGGAAACATGGAACTAAAGACGAGCGTAGTGGCAAAGCGGCTTGGGGTATCGACAAAAACGGTGCAACGTTGGGTGAAAAAATATAACATTCCATGCACAAAAAATGAAGCAGGGCATTACGTATTTACGAGCGAAGCAATCGAACAATTAGAAAAGTATAAGTTTCTTGCTGTCGATGAAGAAGAAAAAGAACATGTTGATTGGGAAGAAGTAGAACAACGATTACACGAACTGGAACGGAAAATCGAACAAAAAGCAGATGACGTCGTCTCCTTTCAATTGCTGCAACATCGCCGCGAAATGGAAGAAATGCTCCACTATATGCAACAGCTCGAACAACGCATCGCACAACTTGAAAAACAAAAACAAATCGAACCAGCTATCGAGCAACCAACAAAACAAAAACGACGTGGCATTATTAGCTTCTTTTTATAATAGTTTCCCCCTGCCTTCAACATGGGCAGGGGGATATGTTTTATTTCGCAATGAGTTGCAATGCCCGTTTCAATTGTTCATCGTATCGTTCGTCGCGAACGGCTTCCATCACTTTTGTTTGCAACATATTCGCTGTTTGCTTATCAATTTTTCCGGTCACTTGTAAGCCATTCGCTTTTTGAAACGATTGAACAGCTTGCTCGGTCTGTTTGCTAAAGTAGCCATCTTCGCGACCCGGGTCAAAACCGAGACCTTTTAACATTTGTTGTGCACTTTTCACTTGTTCGTTGTTCATGTCATATGCCAACGGCTTATCGATTTGAAGCGGATGAGCATAGAAAAAGTCAGGCTGTTTTACTTTCACATCTGGTTCAATGCCTTTTTGATGAATCCAATTTCCATTCGGTGTTAGCCATTTATATAACGTTAATTTAATATGGCTACCGTCATCCATCGGCAACGCTTGTTGTACCGTTCCTTTTCCGAACGTTTTTTCACCAACGAGCATATAACCACCCGCTTCTTTTAATGCCGCTGCTAAAATTTCTGACGCTGAGGCGCTGCCGTTATCAATGAGCACAGCAATCGGATACTCTTTTTTCTTCGTCATATTTGAGAAAAATTGCTGTTTATCCCCATCGCGTTCTTCAATTTGGACGTACGGTTTATCTTTTGGCACAAGCACTTGCAAAATGTCTTCCACACTTTGTAAATATCCACCTGGGTTGCCGCGCACGTCGATGATTAGTCCCGCGATTCCTTTTTTCTCGAAATCAGCTAACTTCTTTTTGAAATCTTCAGCTGTTTTTTCTGCAAATGATGTAATTTCAATGTAGCCAATTTGTTTGCCATTTACTTCTTTCATTGATGCATATACGGTTTCAATCGGAATTTCGTCACGAACGACTTCAATCGTTAAAACGCCGCTAACTCCCGGACGAATGACTTCTAAACGAGCAATCGTTCCTTTTTTTCCGCGAATTTTTAGTACCGCTTCATATAAATCAAGCCCTTCTAAACTTTCGCCATTGACTTTCATAATTTGATCGTTCGGACGAAGCCCTGCTTTTTCCGCAGGTGATCCTTTAAATGGAGCAACGATCGTCACTTTGCCGTCGACCATGCTTACTTCTGCCCCAATTCCTTCGAAAGAAGAATCAAGCGACTCGTTAAACCGCTCTGCTGTTTCTTTATCCATATAAACAGAGTATGGGTCTTTTAACGTCGCAATCATTCCTTGAATCGCACCATCAATGAGCTGTTTTTCATCTACGTTTTGAACGTATTTTTGTTTAATCATGCTGTATGCTTGTTCAATTTTTTGTAGTTCTTCGTTCGATGGCTTCTCCGTTGTTGTGGGGATGTTAATCGTCATCGTTGACGTATCAGAAGAAAGCGACTGCATCCCGACATACGTCACCCCAGAGCCGAACAACATCGATAAAACCATGAGTGCTGCGATTGTTTTTTTATTCATGTTTTGCCTCCTCACCCTTCGATACATGAAAGGCATCACACCGTGTGCGATGCCTGTTTGTTTTCATTATATGAATAGCTTGTACTGTTCATAACTATGATAAAGATGTATTTATTTTACACCGATCGTATCATTTTCTCAACCAATATAAAAGCACAGCAAGCAAGCTGTGCTTTAAAACGGAACGTATCGCATTGGGTCTACTGCATTCGATTTCGATGCATTCCAAGGTCCGCGATGCAACTCAAAATGTAAGTGCGCACCAAACGAACGACCTGTGTTGCCCATATAGCCGATCATTTGGCCTTTGCTGACGTTTTGTCCTTCACCGACAAGACGCGATTCTAAATGAGCATATACGGTCGTATATACTTGTCCATTAATATAATGCATGATAAAAATAACGTTTCCATAGCTTGATGAATAATATGAGCGATACACATACCCGTCAGCAGCTGCCACAACAGGAACGCTAGCGCCACGCTTACCAATGTCTACGCCGTAATGGAATTCACCCCAACGCGGGCCAAATGTCGATGTAATTGGACCGTTCGCTGGGCGCATAAATGCCCCGTCTGATGCAGGCGGCAAGCTACCGGAATCGCTTTCAGACGATCCACGGCTTGACAATGCACGTTTACGCGCTTCTTCTTGCTCTTTTTGGCGACGAATCATTTCTTGCAATTGGTTTTTCATCGCCGCTTCTTGTTTTTCAAGCAACTCTTTTTCTTCTTCTAAAGCGAGCTGTTTTTCTTCCTCATGTTTTTGCTCTTCTTTTAACTGTGCCATTAATTTTTCTTTCGCTGCAATTTGTTCGTTTAATGTTTGTTTCAACTTTTGTAAATCAGTCAGTTGTTCTTGTAAGCTGACTAGTTTGTCACTTAATTCCTTCTCTTTTGCTTCTTTTAACGCTTTATCCGCTTCTTGTTCTTTAATGATTTGACGATCCGCTTCAAAAATGGTTGCTACTGCGCTCATACGGTCAATAAAGTCGCTAAAGCTTTTTGCTCCTAGCAACACGTCTAAATAACTCACTACCCCGCCGCTTTCTTGCAGCGAGCGGGCGCGTTCTTTTAACAATTCGTTGCGCTGTTCAATGCGCGCGGTGACTTCTTCGATTTCTTTTCGAAGCGCAACAATTTGTTGTTTCGTTTCTTCAATATTTTGCTGTTTTGTACGAATATTGGCGCTCGTTTCTTCTACCGCTAAATCTAGCTTTTTAATTTCCGCATCTAATTGTTGTTGCTCTGCTTTCAACCGTTCAATTTCTTGTTGGGACTGTTGCAATTTGCTTTCAATCGATGACTGCTTTTGTTGTACGTTTTCAATTTGTTGTTTCTTTTGTTGAATGTCCCGCTTCGTTACCGCATATGCAGGCGCAGCAACGCTTGAAAAAAGAAGTATTGCAGTAGCTACAATCGTTCCCCATCTTTTTCGCACCATAAACCCCTCTCTCTTTCTATACTTTTAAAAATCGTCTGACGGACATCATGCTTCCCCATATGCCGATACATGCGCCTAATAAGACGAGCACAGCTGCCAACTGCCATGCGAACGGATAAAACGGAAGCAATTGAAAAAATGTATCTTTTAACTTTGGATATAATAAATCAAATACGTACGAGTACGCTGAAAGAACGATCACAATCGGAACAACTGCTCCGAAAACGCCAAGCCATAGCCCTTCAAGAAAAAACGGCCAGCGGATAAATCCGTTTGTCGCGCCTACTAATCTCATAATCTCAATTTCGCGACGGCGGGCAAAAATCGTAATTTTAATTGTATTGGAGATGAGAAACATTGCTGTAAATAGCAGCCCGACAATAAGCGCTAATCCGACATTGCGGATCGTTTTCGTCGCGGCAAACAATTTTTCGATTTGTCCTTTTCCGTATTTCACTTTTCCAACAGATGGGAGTTTTTCGATTTGTTTGGCGATTTTTTCTGTATCAAGCGGATTTTTTGCTTTCACAATAAATACGTCACTTAACGGGTTGTCTTGTTCAAATAGACGAAACGATTGACCATCTTCTCCAAAGCTTTCAATCAATTTTTGTAGCTCTTCATCTTTAGATGAATACGTCACTTTTTCCACGCCAGAAAGAGCTTCAAGCTTGGCTCGAAGCGCGTCTTTGTCTGCGTCTGTTGCACTTAAATCAACATGCACACGAATCTCAACATCGCGCTCAATTTGCTTTGTAATATGTTGGATATTGAGCATGATGACGAGAAACACACCGACAAGCAAAAGCGTCACCGTAACAGCACTAATGGACGCGAATGTCATCCAACCGTTTCGTCCGAGACTTTTAAAACTTTCGCGAAAATGACGACGAAGGGTGTTAAGCTTCATAACCGTATTCCCCCTTCAATTCGTCGCGTGCAATTTTCCCGCGTTCAATCGCAATGACGCGCTTGCGAATCGTATTGACGATTTCACGGTTATGTGTTGCCATGACAATCGTCGTTCCACGATCGTTAATGCGTTCGAAAATGTCCATAATTTCCCACGATGTGTCTGGATCTAAGTTTCCTGTCGGCTCGTCCGCAATGACAATCGACGGATTGTTGACGATCGAACGCGCAATTGACACGCGTTGCTGTTCCCCTCCAGACAATTCGTCTGGATAAAAGCGCGCTTTATGTTTTAGCCGCACTAAGTCAAGCACTTCCATGACGCGCTTGCGAATGTTTTTTGGCGATTCTTCAATGACTTCCAAAGCAAACGCGACGTTTTCATACACCGTTAACTTTGGAAGAAGCTTGAAGTCTTGAAAGACGATCCCGATATTTCGGCGAAGCAACGGCACTTTACTGTCTTTTATATTCGCTAAGTTCACGCCGTTAATCATAATTTTGCCGCTTGTCGGTTTTTCTTCGCGATACATCATTTTAATAAACGTCGATTTCCCAGCACCGCTCGGACCGACGACATATACAAATTCACCTTGCTTAATGCGAACGGAAATCCCGTTTAATGCGATAACTCCGTTCGGATACGTTTTATATACATCTTGCATTTCGATCATAAGCAACCACCTAAGTATTCGATGTTTTTCTACATATTCCTGCAAAATTCTTACCTTGTCCATTATATCATCATTTCCGACAAAAAGGGGGCGAATTTTATTTACAGTTATATTTCAACACTGTTACAAATGAAAAGAGGATGCGTCAATGAGCATCCTCTTACTTTTTCGCTGCTAGCCACTCCGCTACTTTATCGACATCGTCTCCTTGGAGTAAGCCACCCGGCATACCACCGCGACCGTTTGCGATAATGTTTTTAATTTCGTCTTGTGAATATTTTCCGCCTACTTTATCAAGGGCAGGTCCAACGCCACCTTCTAAATTTTGTCCATGACAGCTTGCACACGACTTTTTGTAAATCGCTTCTGCGGCTGAAGCTGTATCTCCACCGCCGTTGGCTGGCTTTTCGCTCGCGCTATCCCCTCCGCCACAAGCTGCTAACACAATCGCTGTACCAGCAAATAAGCTAAGTAGCTTTTTCTTCATACACAAATCCCCCTTGTCAACATTTTCATACATTTCTATTATATCGCATCGTTTTTACGTTAGGCACGTTTAAATCCTTCGCCTAGCACTTCTGCCGCATCCATAACAACGACAAATGCAGACGGATCAATGGTTTTCACTAATTGTTTCAATTTTGTGAACTCACTTTGTGCCACAACGCACATAAGCATTGTACGTTCTTTTTCTGTGTATCCACCGTATGCATGTAGTTTTGTCACACCGCGGTCAATTTTATGCAAAATTGCTTCCCGCACTTGTTCTTCTTTTTCTGTAATAATCATCGCCATTTTTGAATTACCGAAACCAACTTGAACAAAATCAATCGTTTTGCTCGTCACAAATAACGCAATGAGTGCATATAACGCCCGTTCTAAGTCAAAGACAAACGCAGCTGTTAAAACAATTAAGCCATCAATTAAAATGACGCACGTTCCTAACGATAAACCGGTATATTTATGAATAATTTGAGCAGCTAAGTCGGTGCCTCCTGTTGATGCACGACCGCGGAACACAATGCCTAACCCGATGCCGACGCCAATGCCGCCAAAAAGCGCCCCAAGCAACGGATCGTGCGTTGCTGGTTCTACGTCATGCGTCAAATAAACGACAAACGGTAAAAAGGCAGTACCAACTAATGTTTTGACGCCAAACTGCTTTCCGAGCAATAGCACACCTGCAATAAATAGCGGAATGTTAAGCGCCCATTGTACGTATGCTGGTTGCCAACCGAGCGTCGCATGTAAAATCGTACTAATGCCGCTCACCCCACCTGATGCGACACGATTCGGAAGCAAAAATAAATTGAATGCGATCGCCACAACAGCTGAACCGACAAGAATGTATACGTATTCCAATATTTTTTCAACAACTGGATTTGTTATGTTGTTTCGTTTACGCATGCCTCTCACCTTCCCTCTGAGTATAGCATGCCCCCATGTAGGAAGTAAATGACATCGAATTAACGCAATAATGATTTAATATAGTGAAGTTAAAATACGTTCTTTCAACATATACAACAAAAGGTGCCCATATTGGACACCTTACCCTTGTTTTAACTTCGAACGTAAATAGGCGTCAATAAAGACGTCTATTTCGCCGTCCATTACCGCTTGCACGTTTCCGACTTCGGTATTTGTTCGATGATCTTTTACGAGCGAATATGGATGGAAGACGTATGAGCGAATTTGGCTTCCCCAACCAATTTCTTTTTGTTCACCGCGAATTTCAGCAAGCTCCGCCTGTTGTTCTTCTAGTTTCTTTTGGTACAACTTCGCTTTCAACATATTCATCGCTTTTTCGCGGTTTTTAATTTGCGAACGCTCCGATTGGCACGTGACGACAATACCTGTCGGGATATGTGTAATACGTACCGCTGAGTCAGTCGTATTGACGTGCTGACCGCCGGCACCGCTTGAGCGATACGTATCGACTTTTATTTCATCTGGACGCACGTCAATTTCAATGTTGTCATCAAATTCAGGTACCACTTCGCACGAAACGAACGATGTATGACGGCGACCGGAAGCGTCAAACGGAGAAATGCGCACGAGGCGATGCACGCCTTTTTCCGCTTTTAAATATCCGTACGCATTATGTCCTTTAATTAACAACGTGACGCTTTTAATTCCCGCTTCCTCACCAGGTAAATAATCGAGCGTTTCCACTTTGTATCCTTTTTT